>JAFGKU010000103.1 GCA_016928415.1 Spirochaetales bacterium | reverse complement strand
TCCTTTATTAATTACATTTTAGTAATTATTGCATAAATAATCAACAGGATTTTGCGCTTTTCCATTCAAATAAATAAAAAAATATACCTTGGCCGCGCCATCATGCGAACTTTGAC
Organism: Spirochaetales bacterium; assembly: GCA_016928415.1. Classification (GTDB taxonomy): domain Bacteria; phylum Spirochaetota; class Spirochaetia; order SZUA-6; family JAFGRV01; genus JAFGKU01. The sequence goes on along the minus strand of JAFGKU010000103.1, from coordinate 24,410 downwards.
CCAAAACGGCAATCGGTGTTTTTTTGAAAACCTTTTGCCCCACCTCGACCAGAATCCGGTCATTGCCTGCATAACCGTAAATCAGGTCGTCATCGGCCTGTACAAGGACCATTTTTCCGAACCCCCTGTACGGTCCCGCCCAGATTACGGAACCTTCTGAAACTGAAATGACATTATCGCCGGGCACCCCGGTAATCATGACTCCATTCAATTTACCCGACATATTTTCGCGTTTCCCGCCGTGAGGCCACAGGATACGGCTGTCATCAGGACGCGTATTTTCGATTTTATTATCAGGCCGTTCAACCGGATTCAGCAATATGATTTTCTGGCCTATTTTAAGGACACTTTTTTCCAGCCCGGGATTGTACAATACGAGATCCTCAAGGGATATCTTGTTTTCCCGGGAAATACTGTACAGGGTATCCCCCCTCTTTACCGAATAAACGTATGGAACCTTGATTATGGTTCCTTCCCTGACCCTGGTCGGGTCGGTTATGTTGTTCACCCTGATAAGGATATCCACGGTGACTTTGTTATCCTGTGCAATACGGTACAAGGTGTCTCCCTTTTTGAATACAACTGTTTTTGCTTCACAGAACAGGGAAAACGAAAAAGTGATTATTATTAATAAAAAAATGCATATAATTCCTGGCCGATACGAATTCATAGTCGGTACTATCATCGGCCGGGGGATTGATAAACTTGAAAATCACGGGAAAACAAAGAATTTTCGGGCTGGGGAGATTTGAACTCCCGACCTCTCGGTCCCGAACCGAGCGCGCTAGCCACTGCGCTACAACCCGCAAATAAAAAAAATCGGGAGCGACGGGGCTCGAACCCGCGATCTCCGGCTTGACAGGCCAGCGCGATAACCAGCTTCGCTACGCCCCCTCTTTTTACAAATCTGGCAGACACACTAACAGGAATAAAAAAGAGTGTCAAGCCGACGGCTCCCCTTTTGATCAATTTGTCAAAGCTGACAGTTCTCTCACCTATTTTAAATTGATTTTTCAATTGAAATGGGGAAATTACTTCCGGCACGGATTAATGGAGCCCAGGAATCAGGGAGAGACGCTTCACAACAGACATTACCTCCTTGTGAAAGCGGGAAAACCATCCTTCGGCAATGGAGTGCCTGGTGGCTCATTTTCAGGTTCTCCCAATCCTCCTTCGTCATCGTATCAGAGGGGAATCTTATAAAAATCAGGGGATCAATCCCGTATAATTTATCGCCGACGACGGGAAATCCGAGGGAATGGAGCGTCGCCCTTATCTGGTGTGTTTTACCAGTTAACGGCTTACATGCCAGCAGGGAATAGCACTCGTTATAAACCTGCTGACGGGTGAATTCGGTGTGGGCGAATTGTCTTGTCCTGTCCCCGTTATCCCCTTCCTCGAACGCCGACGGATCACTCAGAAAAAGGCGTTTTTTATACACGGGGGATTCACCATCGGCCGCGAGCCAGCCCTTTGCCGACAATTTTTCCGGGAATACCCCCTCCACCAGTACGAGATATTCCTTTTCAATCCGCCGTTCCTTCATCTCCCAGAAATAAAACCGGGCCGCCTTCCTTGTTTTCGCCACACCGATGATTCCCGATGTTTCCCTGTCCAGACGATTGACCAGGTAAAACTCATCGTACCGTTCTTTTAAAATACCCCATAATGTATTGTACAGGTATATTCCGCCGGGATGACAGGGAAGATTCGGCGGTTTGTTTACCAGAATCAAATCATCATCTTGATAAAGAATTTCAATGGTCTTATTGACTTCCGGCTCAGGTCTCGAATCCGGGAAAAAGGTGATGAGATCATTTATGCGAAGTATTATTTCCTGTTCCGACCTGCCCTGGTTTACCAGCAACCGCCCGGTTTTTATATGGTCCTGCCATTTCTTACGGGTAAGATAAGTAAACCGGGAAGTTAAAAGATCAATGAGTGTTTGTCCCGACTCCTTTTCCGATACACGTATATTCCTTTCAAAGCGTCGGTGATCTTTTTTTCGGGTAACAGACATCATTTTACGATACCGGTTACAGTGGTACATGTCAATCAGATTTTTAAAAGAGAACACTTGATACATAATTTACGATTCATATACTTTTTTATTATACGGTAATCCTCATTTGGATGAAAGAAATGGAGCAGGTATGTTTATCAATGAAAGACTGAAAAAAATATACAGCGGCATGTCCCTGGAATACGAGACAAAATCACTCTCACTTTTTTACGTAATACTTTGCATTTCCGCCATCGGCATAGCCTTATCGAGCATGTATGTCGCCACATCGGAGGGAGAAATCACCCTGTCCACGATCAGCGGTTATCTTCTTTCCCTTATCATGGGGACGGGGATGTATTTCCTTTTCAAGGGGAAGTACAAGATCGCATCCAATATCACGCTTTTTACGACCATGCTTGTTATTTTTTATGTCAATTTAACAAACAGGGATGCGGATTTGAATCCCGTTTTCGCCGCCACGCTGGCAGCGGCTTATTTTACCCCCATCATCGTTTCCGTCGGGCTTTACGGATACGCCAGATGGCAGGTACTTGTCATAGCAGGAGTGTCCCTGGTAAATCTTTTCACAATTTACCTGGTCAAAATGGCCCCCCTTTCCGGAATGGAAGGAGCCCTGACGCGGGACCCGTTATTTTCCTTTATAACGTCAACATTCGGCCCCCTTCTTGTGAGCGTATTCATTTTTTTCATTCACGGCAACCAGGAAAAAACCATGACAAGGATGAAAGAAGCGTTTGCCTTGATAAAAACCAGCTATAACCGGATAACGGGAATGATTGATAGCTTCAAATCCGGTATGGCGGTTGGAAAGGACCTGGGTCTTTCGGCAACGCGGACAGTGACTTCCCTGCAGGAAATTGACCAGTTTATCCAGGTTATCATTAAAAATATGGAAAATTTAAGCGGGATGATAAACAAGACCCAGGCATCGTATCAATCCCTGGTCTCCAGCAAGGAAACCGTCCAGAACCGGATGGAAGACCAGGCCGCAGCTGTCAGTGAATCGGCGGCCTCGGTGGAGGAAATGGCGCAGTCAATATAGAATATTTCAAAACAGGCCACGGAAAAAACCATGCTTTTAAAGGATTTAACCGTATCCGGGCAAAATAATCTCGAGGCGATAAAGGAATCCCTGGAATCATTTCATGATATCGAAAGATCATCGGGTGATATCCTGGAAATCATGGAAGTCATAGAATCGATAGCATCCCGTACCAATTTACTGGCAATGAATGCCGCCATAGAAGCGGCCCATGCGGGTGATTACGGCAAAGGATTTTCCGTTGTTGCCGATGAAATAAGAAAACTTGCAGAGGAAACCAACAATAACTCCACAATTATCAGGAAAACACTCGAGGCAAACATACAGGGAATAAAGGCAACCAATGAATTGTCCTCAAAGAATCTGGACATGATGCAGGCTTTCATTTTAAAGATAAACGAGTTGAACAAAACTTTTGAGGAAGTGATAAACGGGATGGAAGAGGTATCAAGAGGCACACAGGACATAACGGGGACGGTTTCAAATCTCCAGAACCTTACACAATCAGTAAATTCTTCGCTTTCTTCAATGACGGAGACTCTCTCCACAAGTGAAGAATATATAACGGGGATCAACAATGAATTCAATTTGATCCAGAGCAATATCCGGGACATTACGGTGAAGTCCGGCGAAATTAAAACCGAAGCGCAGACTGTTGAATCAATCGGCAGGGAAAATATTGCGAACATAGAAACCTTGAATAATAATCTTTTGAAAATATCCCTGGAAGGGGATATTCCTGCAGGCGAGGAAACCCGAATAGCCTTGAAGCCGTAATTTTTTAGTGGTGCCTTATTGACTTAAAAACTCAATTATTAGTATCTAGGTAATGATCAGCATTGTTACGGTATTGATTAGTCTGTAATTCAATACATTTGCTGAAATAAATATATTTTAAAAATAGGAGAAAAAGTATGGAAAAGCTATTTGTATGCAAGGTCTGCGGCCACATAGAATTCGGTTCAGCCCCGGAAATGTGCCCGGTATGCATGGCAAAATCGTTCACTGAAAATCCTGATGCCATTATGCCCGCCGAAAAAGAAGGCAAGGAAAAACATGTACCCGTAGTAACGACCTCAGCTTCCTGCGGCCTTATTCCGGGTGAATGCAAGGACGTATTCATCAAGGTAGGTTCGGTAGCCCACCCCATGCAGGACGATCACTGGATCCAATGGGTCGATTTATATATCAACAAAAAATTCGCAGCCCGCAGTCAGTTTGCTCCCTCATCGATTCAGGCAGCAACATGCGTACACGTAAAAAAAGACACAACGGGAGAGGTAACCGTCATAGAACACTGCAACAAGCATGGCAACTGGATGGCAAAAACCACCCTCCCTTGAAGTTGAATGGAATATTAAGCTAAAAAAACAACCTCTTCTGCAGATGAGGTTGTTTTTTTAAACCTTGAATTTATCGATCTCTTCGGAGAGCTTTTGCACGGTATTTAAATTTTCCAGTATTGCCTGCTTCATGCCGTCAATCTGCTTTTTGACAAAATCGGCGTTCTCCCTCGTCGCCTCGGTTTCCTCTTTCGTGTCAACCTTCATGTTCATGAATACTTCCTTGATTTCCCGCATCACGTTCCTTAATAATTCGGAGAAGGAATTGACGATCCGGGTAATTTCATAAATCTTGTCCGTGGAACGCGTGATGTCGGCAAGCATGCCGGAAAGCTTCTCCATTCCGGAGGATAAATCGGTTGTAATGTTTCTTGAATTCTCACCTTCCCTGTGAATGGCAAGGAAACCTTCCCGGGATTTTTCCATTTTAAGGAGAACATCATTTACCTGTGAATAGATATCTTTGATATGGTTAAAAATGGCGGACGAATTCTGCGCGGAATTCTCCGCCAATAAACGCATCTGTGAGGCAACCACCGCGAATCCCCTGCCGCCCGAACTCGCCCTGGCAGACTCGATTTGAGCATTGATGGCCAGAATTTTCGTTTCTTCCGTAATATCGTTCAACACGGCGATGATACCGTCTATTTTCTTGGAATACGACTCAATTTCCCGTATACCGGTCAAGGTATCCTGGATAAATTCCTTGCCGTCCTGTGCAATGGCAAAAAGCGACTGGGCCACTTCCGCCGCTTTACCCGTTTTCAAACCGATATTTTTAATTGACCCGATCATGTCGCGGAGCAATACGGAGCTTGATTCCAGGACGGAAGACTGGTCCTGCAATTTCCCGAAGGTCTGCTCCACGTTCTGGAAAAGTATGTTGATCTGGTTCAGGGCCATATCGCTCGATTTCACCCTTTTCTGCGCGTTGATCTGTATTTTCTCAAAAAATTCACTGCTTCCCGAAATGAGGGTATTCAAGGAGGTATTCACCGTATCCGCGGATAACCGGACCTTACCCGAAGAATTCCTGACGATTGAAATGATGTCATTAATGTTATCTTTCAGGACGACAAGGGAATTCCCTAAATCTCCGAATTCGTCCCTGCTCATTATATCAATGGTTTGTGTAAAATCATAATTACCGGCATGCTTGAGAAAATAGACTGCCTTTAGAAGATTTCCGTTAAAGTCATTGGTCACCTTGATGATAACCATGACAAGGGGCAGGAGAAATAACAGGGAAAAAACGGTGGTTTTCAGGATAATCGTTCCGTTCGAGTCGATTCCCAGGCAGCCCATGAGAATTCCCGTGATAGCGATAAACATCATGGAAGGAATACCAAGAAAGAAAAACAGCAATTTGGACCTGATTGTCTGGAAATTGGTCTTGACATCCAAATATTTAAGTATTTTTTTCTCCATGAACACATATTCCAGAAGGAGGAGCATAACACTGCCTATGATTCCGCCTATCCAATGGAGAAAATGATGATACGTAAGAACGCTCTTATAATACAATAATTTCTCAAAATCGGTGATCCATGCCGTACTGATTAAAATGGCATGGAGAAAAAGCACCCTGAAAATCCTGGTTTTATATTTTTCACCGGTCTTGGCCCGTTTGAGTAATACCCTGAGCCAAATCGAAAAAACCAGGAAATATATGACTGCCCTGTATGCCCAGCATACAAAGTATGCTATCACCTGCGGTTCAGAAAGGTTCAAGTTGATAAGGGAATTGAAAATAAAGGGATTCACCATGAGGTTGTGGGCAAGACCGTATCCCACACAGGATATTATGCCGACAAAAATATAATTGAGAACCACCCGGTTCAGCTGTTTCTCCCTGTTGATCAAGAGAAAAATACAGTAAAATACGAATGCAATGGCGCACAAAACACCTGCCGTGGCCAGTATGCCAAGCAATACCAGGTTCCTCATGAGTACTCCTCCGAATGGCTATTATTTATAATTATTGTTCCCGTTATGACAAAAATCAATTTAATTCAGTTCCTGTCATGAAAAAAAACTAATTAATCAAGTTCCTGTCATGAAAAATCCATATAATATAATATGAAAAGTCCTAAAAGAAGCGTCCCTGCAGCAGAAACTATCATTGACACGGATTTTCCTAAGTGATAATATTCCATAAATTTTATTTAAAGCAATAATCAAGTATATTTGGAAAGAGGATTTATATGGCATCGAGAGAAGCGAGACGGATGAAAGTCAGGAAAAATCAGAACAAAGTAACGGATGTGGAGGTTAAAAGGCAAAAAAAACCCATATTGTACGGTTTTAGCGTTGCCATCATTACGGTCGTGGCCATTGCCTTTATATTCACCATGGTTCCCAATCAGGGAAGCCAATCCCACTCAAATATCGTTTTCGGATCCTACGCGGGCAAGGAAATAAAATATGTGCCGGACAATTATTTTGCAAAGTACCAGAAGAGATACGGGGATCAGATAAAAGAACGCTACGCGGGGCAGGAACAGCAGGATGAACACATGATGACCTACCAGGCATGGAAAGGCGCCTTCGATCAGACGGTCAGGCATCTTGCCATTGAAACAAAATTCAAAAAAAGCGGGTTCAATATAAGCGAGGATAAAATTCTTGGTGATATTGTCACGAAAGGGCCTTACCTTGATGAAGAAGGAAATTTTGACAAGAAAAAATATGAAGCTGAATCCAAATCGTTCCGGGATTCCACAAGAGAATATTTCAGTGAAATCATGGTTGATCAGTTATATACCAACGATGTCTACTACTCCCAAAAAGTGAGTCAGCAGGAGATAGCTTTCCTCAAGGACCTGTTCACCCTTAAAAGAAACTTTAGAGTAATCCTTTTCTCAAATGCCAAATATCCAAGGGAAAAGGTTGTTGAATTCGCCAGAAACAACATGGGTCTTTTCAGGAAAATCAAATTGAGTAAAATCACGCTGAAAACGGAAGAGGAAGCGAATGATTTCAGGACAAAAATAGCGGACGGGTCACTGTCCTTTGAAGAGGTGGCAAAAAATAATTCCCTGGACAATTTCCGTGACCAAAACGGGAGTATGGGCAGTCTTTATTTTTACGAATTCGAAAACCAGCTGGAGGATAATCCCCAGTTAAATGCGAAGGAAACAGCGGACGCCATTTATAAACTCGACGCCGGCGGCCTGTCCCAGGTTATCAGCCTGGGGCCTTCATGGGTTATATTCAAAAGCGATTCAAAAGCCAGGGACATAGACCTTCAAAACGAGGATGATATAAAAATGGTCCGTGAAAATTATCTGGAAAGATACGCCCAGGATATTCTTACCAATTATACCAACGAACAGGCCCGCAGCTTCAAGGACAAGGTAGCCAGTATGGGATTTGAAAAAGCGTGCAAGGATATTGGCCAGTATCCTCCCTACGAGACGGAATATTTTTCCGTAAATTATTTAAATGTCCAACTCAATGAACAGGTAAAAATCAAGGGTGACAATGTACCGAACATATCCTCAGTAGCCGACAATGACCTGTTTTTCCAGACTGCCTTCGCGTTAAAGGAAAATGAAATCTCGGAGCCTATCGTTGCCGGTGAAAATACCATCATCCTGAAACTGATTAGTGAAAAAAAATCATCGGAAGAGGAATGGAAAAAAAATACGGACCAGTATGACCAGTACTTAGGCTACCTGCAGTATGGCAGGGGTGATTACACGCTTTCCAGTTACGGCAGGATAAACAACATTCCTTCCTTTTATCTTTTTACGATGTACATGGCCCTGGATAAAGATCATAATTCCAAACTGGTTGATCCCGATTTATTGAAGGATGATTTTTCAAATACGTTTGATATGTTATTCCCGGCAAATCAATAAGGCATGAAAAAGGAGAAGCCCCTTCTCATCGATACCGGAAGGGGCTTTACGATTAAATACAGAGGGAAATTTCTCTATTCTTCCTATAATCCTGTTGAATCGGTAGAAAAACAGGTTAAGAGGCTATCCTTTCCCGAAAAAACCCTTGTCTATATCCCCTCATTAAGTCTCGGCTACGGGATTAAAGAATTAATGGGCAGGTTAAATCAGCACACCCATGTACTTTGTGTAGAAGCGGATAAAATTCTGATGGACTTCGTTCTGGACCGGACTCTTGTCCCCCTTCCGGATGATACGCGCTTCTCACTGCTCCAAACGGACAACCCCATTGAGGTTGTTGAAAAAATGAAATTACTCGGTATGCACCAGTTCCGGAGGATCATCATGGTTTCTCTCTCGGCAGGGTATACACTGCACAAGGGCATATACGATAGGATCAGGCAGATCATTGATGAGGAAATAAGGCTTTTCTGGCAGAATAAAATGACGATGATCCATATGCTTCCACTCTGGATAAAAAATATATTCAAGAACCTGGAGAAAATCGGACACGGGAATGACTTTGCCCGAATCAAGTCGGATAAACCGGTCCTTTTAACCGGTGCCGGACCTTCCCTGGAATATAACCTTGCCTTGATAAAAAAAATCCGTAAAAAGATAACATTAGTTACAGTGGATACCGCCCTGCCCATTCTGCTTCATGAATCGATCGTTCCTGATTATATTTTCATATTAGAGGCGCAATGGGCGAATATCTACGATTTTATTCCCTGCGGGGAAATAAGTCATATACCGGTTATATGTGATCTCACTTCGCACGACGGTACTATCCGGCCTTTCCGGAATGTTTATTTCTTTTCAACTCAATTCAGTCCGCTGAAACTCTTCGACAGATTGAAGAATTTCGGAATGATCCCCAGTGTCTTCCCACCGCTCGGTTCGGTCGGCGTTACGGCACTTCATGCCGCCCTTTTAATGACAACCGGGCCGGTCCTGGTTTCAGGTCTCGATTTTGGCTACACGGACAGTAAAAACCACAGCCGCGGTTCCTCTTTTCACCTTCTCATGATGGGGAACACTTCACGATGTATGCCACCCGGTCAATGGGATTATATGGCCATCCGGAACAAACCGCTGCTGAAAGCAATCGATAAAAACGGGAAAGCAATGCTGACCGATTTGATTCTGGAGGGTTACTCCCGGCAGGTCAATAAAATTGCCACCCGTGATCCGAGGATTTATGATCTTTCACCCGGGGGACTGGATTTAGGCGCTAAACGTATAAAAACGCCGGCGGAGTGTGATACGCTTATTTCCGGTTTTTCCACGGACAGAAAAAAACACAACGAAAAGGCAATGAAAAAGCATGATTTTGTGAATGCCAGAGAATTCATGATCGAAGAGATAAAGCTGCTCGAGTTATTAATCAACAGGATGGATAATTGTATTAAAAAGGAAAAAACGGAATATTCCCCATCCGAGGCCGCTTTGATCCAGTCCATGGACTATGTTTTTTCACATTTTCCCGATTCCGAAAAAGCCCTGACCCCCGATACGGGTTTCCAGACACGGGCCATGATCTCGGCTTTTCATTATAAGGAAATACTTAAAAAGCTTACAATTCAATAGAAACTGATACCCACGTACCCTACAAAAGATTCCGAGGGGTGTACATCCCAGCTTGTGGCGTATTTTATCAGTTTGCCGTGTTTGCCGCCTGAAGCCCTGGCGTACGAGAGGGCGGCTACGGCACCTCCGGCCGAACAGGCGGAATTTTCTTTCAATGCAAGGTTTATGGCCTCATCGGCTTTCATACGGAGCAATGCATCAATAAAATGTTTGTCATTCACTTCTTTTACCCAGTGGACGGCCGTTCTGCCGGACCCTTTTGGTACAAAGTCGTAATTGCTTCCATAATGAGTAAGGTCGGTGGAGCCCAATACCCTTACCTTTCTCTTTAAATTGGCAGCGATTTCGAAAATTTTATGACCCAATTCGACGGATATTTTGGACGGTGAAACACGCAGTCCCAGAACCAGGGCTTCCGGATAGAAATGCTTGATAAGCGGGAGTTGGATTTCAACCGTATTATCCGCGTGCCGGTCATCCTTGACAAGCATTTCTTTTTTAAGCTCAGCCAAAAATTCGGTGTCTGCCTTAAGCGGCCCGAGCGGGGTGGAATATTCATCCTCGGAAAACGCCATGACCGTATCTATGGGAGGCAGGTGGCCGCCGATAACAATAATGGTTTCAAGGTCAGGCTGAAGATTACAGACCGCTTCACAGGCAATACTGCCCGAAAAGGCCCATCCGGCATGCGGAGCCACGGCAGCGAGGGCCCTGGGATTGATTTTATGAAATTCGGAAGCAAATTGCTCTATTGTCTCTTTTGTTTCATACGCGGAAGCAGGATACCAACCAGGCGGGAGTACGCGTTGTCTGATACTCATTTTAACACTATATCAGATTCGTAATAAAAAAACAATCACAATAAATAAATTAGTAGCCAAGAAAGGCTGCCGTTCATGCATGATTAAGGTTCAGATCACCGAATATTTTATATACCGTACCGTCCCTGGCTACATGAAGTTCCCTATTCGGGAATTTTTCCGGTAATTCCTCGTTAAGCAGCCTGATAACATCATCCCGGATCAACTCCATGATGTCATCGGGCACATCACTCAAGGTGGCGAGCCGTACTTCTATCACATACCCCGGGCCCAGGTCTGAACCGAATCCGGCCGAAAAACTGGCCCCCACATCAAAAAGGCCGTCATCTTCCTTGTTAGCCGTTGTTCCTCGCAGGCTTCTGGCAGGATGAAGGGGATACCTGTCGCCGTATTTATCCTCAAGATAATCGTCAATCATTTCGAATATTTCTTTCAGCTTTTTTTCCCAGAGCAAAAGATTCGGGTGTTCAATCATACGATCATACAATAATAAATCTGGAAAGGAAATTCAATAGAGTGCATTATAGGGGTTCTTATTGAATATGGAAAGGAATTTCAATAGAGCGCATTGCATGGGTTTCCATTGGCGGATTCCTGGCAGGCAAAAAAAACAAATATCATTTCTTTATTCTTGAAACAAGCCTTATGTAAACAACATCCTTCCGAAAAACGGCATGATGACTGTAAAAGACCCGGTTGACTACATCCAGTGTACGCAGAATCCTCTTTTCGGAAAGATTATTTAACCTGCCCCATTCTTTATGCCAGGCAGGCCATCCGATTATACAGGGATCGGCTATATCCGACCGTTTTGCGTTCCCGACCAATCCAATCATAATCTTTTGAATTTGTCTGCGGTATCCCTGTAACCTCGTTTTTCTCTTCACAATGCGTTTCAAGAAAAAAAGGATGAGAAATACAGCACCTGAAACACAAACGATGATAATGATTGAATAAAGGATTAAAAGCGGATTAAAGTCCGGCGCCTGTTCCTTTTCCTGATTATACTGCGGGGACAGATACATTAGCTGCCTTGCCAAAACCGGATCATTACCGGAATTGAAAAGGCTCGTATAACCGGGAAGGGCAATATTCTCGGGATTCATGGGTGGGGTAGCTTCCACGATCCGCCAGCCTTCGCCCGGAATATATATTTCCGCCCAGGCGTGCCGCGACAAGCCGGTGCAGACAATGGTATCCCTGTTGAAGGGAATGTTCACAAGATAGCCGGTCACATAACGGGCCGGATACCCGCTCAAGCGGCTCAGGATGACGGCCGAACTTGCAAAATGAACGCAGTACCCCTTCTTTTCCCTGAAAAGAAAATGATACACAAAATCTTCATCCCAATCGGGATACCCGGAGATAAGGCTGTATGTATAATTGTCATTCAGGTACCGTACCATGCGGTCCAGGAAAGTATTGACGTCCGGTTCATCCCCGTTCAGCCGGGCAGAAAGCTTACTTATTTCATCAGGGAGATTATCAGGCACATCAAGGCAATGAAGCTTCAGGGGCTTATCGATATCTCCGGGCGGCATTTGATCACTGCCCTCTGAAAGAATTAAAACAGTATTCTTCAAAACCGGGAGTTCGAGTTCGAATCCCGTATCAAGACTGCCGTACGAGAAATCAAGTACCCGGTAAGGCTGGACAGCGAAGGCTTCCGTGTGAAGGGTATGCGGCACGAACAACGAATACTCAAGCAGCAGTTTAACCCGGACCGGATTGCGCGGTTCGTATTCCTCCATCCGGGAAAAGTGTTCATATGCCGACTTTCTGCTGTCAATGATAAAATCACTGATCTTCCAATTGTCGCCCGTGTATTTGTCGAAAACCCGCGTACGCAGGTAAATCAATTTATCGGAATGAGCCGTTACCTCGAGTACGGGCCTCTGGTTGACGTACGCCCTTCCTCCGAGTTTGGGTGATTCCTTCTGGTAACCGTACCCGGCCAGGGCCGTAAAAACGGCGAGATCGGGAAACGTTGTTTCGAGCATACTCCGAATTGAGGGGGAAAGGGAATAATAGCTCAAAAATCCCCGCTGGTCCTGATTGAACAGATAAAGTAAACCGGCCAATCCCATTGACAGCAAAAGGGACGGGATAATGGTCCTGATTGTCCTGAAGGAAAACTTCCATGGATAAAGCACCAGAAGCAGGGCGTTGACAATAAACGCAAAAACCGTGACAAGAAAAAAAACCCATTCCTGGAATATCACCGTTACAAGAAATAAAATGACCAGAATCAAACCGGCGAGGGGCCGCACAATTCCCGCGGAATAAAACAGTCCGCCGAAAAGTACAGAAAAATACGCGAGCCCCATGACAAAAAGGAACGATATGGACCCGGACGGTACACCCGTTCTTACGAACGTCATCCAGGCTGAATAGAGCGGAAACGGTATGACTACCACGGAGACCAATAAAAAAAAGGCCCCAATGGCCAGGGCGGCTGTATACGATACCCTGAGAATTTTTTTAAACAGCCCCTTCACAACGATTTTCAACAATGCCGCGGCCTGCGCACCTGCGATAGCGGCAACCAGGGGTATGATTGAGTCGTCTAACACATTGAGATATGCGGCCGCCGCGACGGGAAGACCGAGTGAAACGAGGAGTGAAAAACTGAATTTCAATGCGTTTTTCCAGGAAGCATTCATGATTTCTCGAGATCCCCCTTGATGGTTTCGCTGTCATTGACACCGAAAATCCTTCCTCCTTTTTCCCTTGCCGCGTGGAGAGAATGTGTGATCCGTGTTTTTTCGTTTTGCGGCAGCCCGGTGAAATTAAAGATTGAAAACAGCGATATGCCGGACATGGAGGGAGTGGATAAAAGCTCATAACTTTCTGAATCGAAGTGATGCGTGATGAAAAGAACGGATTGGAACGGCTTTGTTGTTTTTTCTGAATGAAGGAAATCGAGGGGTGATTTGTTCCCGGCAAACTGGATGGTGATTGTGGATTTATAAAATTCCTGGAACAATTCCCTGGAGGTCAAAGAATAATAATACCTTTCGGCACCGAATCCAAAAATGGTGGTCTTCACATTATAATCGGACAGGTATTTTACCACGGCAACCAGGATCTCGATGGAACTATCCTCCTTTTCAAGAACGGCCCGGTCGGGGTCCGCCGGCCTGCGGAGGTCTATAAGGATGTCCAGGCCGGGAAGCGCCGATTTTTCATACATTTTGATAAACGGGAGGCCGGAGGTAAAGTATTTTTTCCATGCCATATGCCTGATGGACTCGCCCGTCCTGTAGTCGGTCAGCGTCTGAAAAAGGGTATGATCGTCCGAATAACCCGAATAACTTCCGGCAGCCTTGAGGCTCCGTTCTATGTCCGACGGGAGCGTATCAAGGGGAATAATCCTGGGGTACACGTAGAATGTCCTGAACCATACTTCAGGGAAAATTTCAAGCCAGCCGAGTGCGTCCTGCAGTTTAAGAGAATCCAGCCCGACCGTATAAATCCCCCTGTAGGGGCAGCGTATATCGTATTCCCTCGAAAAATTTTCATTCCGTTTAAGGGTAACGGTAAGGTCCTTCCATTTCTCCGTCATTCCGGGATAAATCATCTTGAACTGGATTCCGAAACACAGCGGAAGAAGGGGTGATTCATTCGTCAGTGAAAGCCTGTATTTGACAGTATCTCCCTTGGCAGGATGTTCGTGCGAAAAATCTTCATAAAATTTAAGCGTGTAATAGCCATAGACTATGTGAACCAGGGCTAAAAGCGGGTAGAAAAAAAGCAGCCAGAACAGCAGGGCAAGCATGCCCCCGAATGACATACCCGCTAAAAAAGCAATCAGGAGGGAAAAACAATAAACGGCTACTGATTTAAAATGCATCCTGAATGTCATGAAAGCATCTCTTGTTACGTGATCATTCGATTCCCGACGGCCGGGGTACCTGGTGCAGAATCTCGGAAATTATCTTTCGTGCGCTCAAGCCCCCGATTTTGGCCTCCGAAGAAAGCAGGATCCTGTGGGGAAGCACCAGTTCCGCGGCTAAAATCACATCATCGGGTATGATATAATCCCGGCCTGAAAAGAATGCCTGTGTCTGGCTGGTAAGCAAAAGATGCTGGGAAGCCCGTGGAGAGGCCCCCAGTTTAATTTTGGGGTTGGCCCGGGTTTGTTGAATTATCTCCAGCATATAATTATCCATCGCTTCATTGTAATGTACGGTGCGTATTTGCTTTCTTATTTCATTCACATCTCCCGGTGTAATCACCGGATCAATGTGTTCCAAAGGATTGCTTTCCTTGAAACGGCTCAAAATAAGGCTTTCCTCCTTTTTCAGCGGATACCCGATCGAGAAGGAAATTCCGAACCTGTCCAGCTGCGCTTCCGGCAAAGGAAATGTGCCTGTAAAGTCAGACGGATTCTGCGTGCCGATTACAAAGAACGGCGTGGGCAGTTCGAATGTCCTGTCATCTATCGTTATGCTGCCTTCCTGCATGGCCTGGAGCAGACTCGATTGGGTTCTGGGAGACGCCCGGTTGATTTCATCCGCCAGGACAAACTGGTGCATGACCGCTCCCGGTTTGAATATGAATTCCCTTTTTTCCACGGAAAAAACAGTCATGCCCAGAATATCCCCGGGCAATAAGTCCGGGGTAAACTGGATCCTGCCGAAATCACACCCGGCGCTCACGGCCAACGCCTTTGCCAATGTCGTTTTACCCACACCTGGTATGTCCTCAATGAGAACATGGAGGCCCGAGAAAAATCCAAGTGCGAGCTTTTGTATGGTTTCATCTCTACCTACAAAAACGCCGGCAACGTTCTTTTTTAATTCGTTTATTTTGGTTATTGTTTCGTTCATATAATAATCGCTCTATCAATTATGGCTGTTTTAACCGAATACCGTCCTTAATAATTCCGTTACACGGGCCACGGGATCACGCCTGATCTTTTTTTCTTCATCGGCAAGCATTAAAAACAGCCCGTCCAGGCCCCTGTTCGTAATATACTCGTCCAGGTCATACCTGATTTTTTTAACCAGGGGTATCTTATTATACGAATCGATCAAATACTTGAATAACTTGGTGACTCCCAGTTTATCCATGGCTCCCTTAACGACAGGCAGAAACACACCGTACAGCTTCTTCCGGGTATGTTTCTCAAAATACTGGGTTGCGGCATTATCCGCCCCGGCCAGAATATTCCTGGCATCTTCAAGCGTCATTTTTTTTATGGCATCCACAAAAATATCCGGCGCCTTTTCAGCCGCCTTTTCAGCGGCATGGTTCATGTCACTGATGAATTTATCCACCTGCGATCCCAGGCCTATTTGCCGCAGCCTGTCAGCCCATTCCTTCAAATCAGGCGGCAGCGGAATGGAAATCCTGGCATTTTTTAAAAAGCCGTTTTCCTTGGAAACAATCTTGACGGCATTTTTTGTGCCTATCTCGAGGGCTTCCTTTAATCCTGCAATGATTGTCTTCTCATCCAGTTTCTTGGTCGTTGTGCCTGTAGGCAGAAATTTATCAATACTGACACAGCCGGGAAGGAAAACCATAAGTATTACACAGAAAATAAAAGGGGTTAATTTAGTAAAACAAGTTCTTTTTATCATAATGCCTCCGTTCTTATATTGTAATCATAATCAAGGATATGGCAATCGGTTGAGATAATTAAATCAACAATTCTAAATCTGTCAATTTAGAATTGTCTTTGCTCCAGATAGCAGGCGGTTGCGATTCTCAATTTGCCCGTTTATAAGCAATTTTCGAAAAAACCGTTTATATTTCTCCGTAAGCATGGTGCAAATTGAAAATCGCTTGAATTAAATCATGCGAATGGCAAACTGGGGGCATTCGTTTACGCAATAACCGCAAAGGGTGCATAACTCCTCCTGAATGAACGCCTTCCCGTTTTCCCCGGCTACGATGGCCTGGCTGGGGCATTTTTCGATACATGTTCCGCATGCGTTGCAAACCACTTCCATGGCTATGAATTTCTTTTTTACGCCTGTTAGCCGGGGAGCTTCTTCGATTTTTCCCTCGACAAAATAGCGGATATTGAATTCGACCTCTTCCTCGCTCACCATGCCCAAAGCAATGGATGACCAGCCGGGGAGGGACATGGCAAATTCCATGGAACCGTAGTAATCATTAATGAGATTACCCCCGCCCAGTACTTTCATCAGGTATATCCCCTTACCTGCCGCAACACAGCGAGCAATGGCGGCGAGCATATCCTGCAGGGTGCCCTGCAGGATTCCCAGTCCGGTTTTATTGATGATGGGAAACACGATATCGACACCGTCCATAGCAGAAGCTTTATTAACGGCTTTTACAGAGTGGGTGCTTAAACCGACGGCACGGATTTTTCCTTTTTTCCTGTAATCAAGCAGGCATTGAAAAGCTTCGGCCCGTTCGGAAAAAACCTTGTCATCCGTCCGGGCCGCATGGAGATGAAATATGTCTATGCAGTCCAGTTCCATGGCTGACAGGGCTTCCTCTACCGCTCTCTCCATGTTCTGGTAAGAGGAGGCAAATGATTTGGTTGCAATAACGGGTTTGACGGAGGTTTTCTTCAATGCCGCTTTTATATGGGCATACGTTCCGTACATCTGCGCCGTATCGATAAAATTGACGCCTTTATCCAGGGCACTTGCAATAACTTCGCTGCCCTCCTCTATTCCCATATCCATTTGAAGGGGGCCCATCGGCAGCGTTCCAAAACATAATTCCGTTACTTCTATTCCCGTATTCCCGAATTTTCTTTTTTTAATTTTTGTTTTCATGATATTCTATCTTAAAAAATTACGGGACAAGAATCAACAGAATTTTCCAAAAGAAAATGAACCAGCTCAATCAGGAGGGACAAGTGCATCCAACAGCTCCTTGCGCCATTTACCCGTTCCGCTGTTATAAACACCAAAACCGGAGCAAAACTCCCAATAAGTCCAGAAAATTCCACGGGCCTCCGCTTCCCTTGCCAGGAAAGCGGTCCAGCGGACACGGGATTCAGGATCAGCCTTGCTGTAAGCACCGAATTCGCCCATAAACAGGGTCCGTCATGATTTCGTCATAATGATGGATGTTAATGATGGGAATCAAGTTATTGGAAAGGGCATTGGCGACAGCCCAATCCACCCGGGATAAAAACGTACTGTCAATGGTATACGGTGCGGATGTCAAGGCATGATTCGACCACTTTATCGGGATACGGAGATAATTGAATCCTGCGCTTCTTATTTTAACAAAATAATCCGACTGAAGGGTTACACCCCATTCACCTTCATTCGGCGCTTCCAGGGCATTGCCCAAATTGATCCCGCTTGAAGTATTGACAGGTCGTGTGACATCCGAAACCATCGTGAATTCCATCAACGGCGGATTGATATCACAGGAAAAAACAGTAAAAACCAGAATAAATAAAAGAATCAGCTTGTAAATAAATTTCATATATGCTTTTTTATTCCTGAAAGTGTATAATCTCGATTTTTATAAAATATACCACTTTATCGGGATTTTACAACATAAATTGCCCGTTTTTTAATGGTTTTTGGAGGTGCCTAATAGTAATACGGAAGGCTGATTTTAAAATAATTCATTCATACCCGAGATAAACGGCATAGCCGCATAGCCTGACAAAGGAAGCATCGGTACAATTAATTCTTATCATCGGTTCACAGCCGGGGCATGTCAAAGGAATGAGTGAACGGAGTTTGCCCGTATCATAATGTTCCCCGTTATCGGATGATACGGAGACGGTGACATCGGGACTCTCATTTTCATCATTCACGACAACCAGCATTCTCCTGACAGGCGAAGCGTCAGTCAATAATATTTTCGTCTGCAGCCTGCATTCACCGGGAACATCCTGGGTTATCTTGAAATGGGAGACAAATACTGAAACAACGGAACTGGCAGACCTGAGCCGTATATCTACGGATGCGACGGGACTGGTGGTGCTGAATAAATGGGTCAGGCAGGGATATCGTCGATCCTGGTAGGAGGAATAGGTTTTTAAAGCACCATCCGTTTGCTTATAGGCTGCCTGGACGATGGCATCATACGAAGTGTTTGTAGTCCAGGCAAGGACATCAAAGGAAAATATCGGCTCATCCCTCCAGAGAATGGATTTGACCATGACATAGGTTGTACTGCATGTTCCAAAATAATTATTTTCAATCCACTCGTGTTTATAATTGATATAAAAATCGCCGGTGAAAGCAAGATCCGTTTTTTCATCCGGGGTATTGCAGAGGTAATTATCCACGGTATTATAAAAACCAGCTTTAAAAACGTCTCCCACTATCTTACCGTTTGTATTAATATTGATGTTTGATTCAGTTATATTGGTGCTTGGCCCGGTCTGCTGCAAAAGTTCGGATAACCAGGCGTCGGCGTTCCGGGCAATGGCAACCGCCAGGGGGTCCGGCAGCGGAGTGAGAACCAGCGGTTCCGCTGTGACCGTTTGATTTATGGAGACCTCAACTTCGGTTGACGTATCAAAATAACCGGCCTTTGTTGCCGTTAAAGTATAGCTCATACCGGAAGGGACAGAGTCAATGACGTAATTACCGGTATCATCGGTCATGCCGACATACGAAGTTTCCGGAATAAACACGAAGATATTGGAATTCCCCGTCGATTTACCTTCAAGGGTAGCTTTTCCGCTGATATTTCCCACGGCCGTGAGTGAAAGGTCAGGAACCGTGGTTGTCAGACCTGCCTGGACCTCGATATCTACAGCGATTGCTTTTTCCAAAGAGGAAGTACTGGCTGCATAAACGGTATATAGTCCCGGGATTAGACCATCAATTCTGTATTCACCGGATGAATTCGTCATTGCCCTGGAATCCAGGGAAACGGACACTGAAAAGCTCTTCTCCTTTGATACCCCGGTTTCCGAATCTGTATGCCTTTCTGCCGTAATGATGATACCGCTATGATTCTCCCCGCAGGAAAAGCAGACCTTCCCCTCGATGCTCCCTATGGGATCATCTTGCATGCCGTTTTGGCATGCAAGAAACAGGACTATGCCAATAAAACATACAGAAAAAAAACGACCCATTAAAACCCACCATTTTAGATAACATTTTTTAATATTTCAGAATATCATGAAAAAGTCCTGTGAACAAGTTATTTTTTTATATTTTTATAAAGAACAGCAGAATTGTGAAATCCGGCAGCAGATTCAGATAAGCCGGGGTAATGGACATTCTGTAAAGTGTAACAAAATTGAAATTAAAAGATTTTGATTTGACAGACGGCTCCATAAGGAGGTTTTTAGAGGTGCACTTAATTTAAAATTTTATTGCAATGGCAAACTGGATTCTACAGGAAAACAGGCCTGAAATTACAGGTATAATTCCAGGCCTGTTGTGTTATAAAACGCTTTTATCTATCTTTAAATCAGTTGGGGTCACCTCCATAGACCCTCAAGTTCCATGAACTTATATCATTGGTACCTGAATACCATCTGACATCGATTATAAATGTCCTTTCATCAGTAACACCAAGTGTGTCCGGATACGTGTATTCCAGTGTATCAACTGACGAGCTATTCGTGGAAGAACGGCGCAAGGTACCGCCTTCATAAAGATAAAGATCATAATCCGCATTTGAAGGTGAAGTCAGCACAAGATATATTGTGAGGTCGGATGTACAGGCGCTTTCTTCAGTCACTTTTACCTGGTATTTATAACCGCCTATATAATTGAGAGAGTAATAGAGTTGAAATCGCTTCGGACAGAAAAGACCCTCGTTTCTGTCTCCGGCAATTGTCGAAAGCCCTGCTGTAGTGACAGCCATATGACCGGTATTGGAAACGCTGTAATCACTGTACGAATTGCTGCTGGAGGAATAAGCTCTGACCCAGTAGTAATAGGTAATGCCCGGTTTTGCAGCTGTATCGTTGGCAGTTGTGCCGGTAGAATAAAAGAGGTAGCTTGCAGGTCTCGTTGAATTTGTGCTTCTATAAATATAGTAGCCGGTAGCTCCGGAAATACCGCTCCAGCTTAAGATGACATAAGAAGAACTGGAGCCGTCGGAAGCACTAATACCGGGAGTGCTGAGTTTTCTGTATCCCGCATTGTACGTGCTGTAGTAACTGTACGAGCCGCTGTTGGAAGCAAAAGCTCTAACCCAGTAATAATAAATAATGCCCGGGGTTACACTTGTATCGTTATAAGAGGTGCCGGTAGAGGTTATGAAGGGACTTGAGGGTATTGTGGACGTTGTATTTTTATAGATATAGTAAACATTGGCTCCGGAAATACCAGTCCAGTTTAGGCTTATATAAGAAGTACTGGTACCGTCAGAGGCATTAATAGCCGGCGTCGCCAGCTTTCTATAACCTGTATCATAATTACTCATCGGGCTGTATGTGCCGCTTACGCTGCTATACGCCCTTATCCAGTAAAAATAAAGCTGCCCGGGGCTACTCGATGTGTCCATGTAGGACAGGTTTGCGCCTCCTAATGTGATAAATGGAGAAACCGGGATTGTCATTGTAGTATTCCTGAATATCTGGTAGGCGGTAGCCCCCATGATTCCATTCCAGCTCAGGTCTACTCCCGCTGCTGTAAGCCCGTCTGAGGCCGTGATGGAAGGTTGTGTCAAGATGATATAGAAGGTTGTCTCAATTGTATGATTCGATGAGACATTTGGGAAATTGTAGGAAGCTATCGGCCCGATGGAAGAACCATCGACTTCGACATCCAGAATTGCATATCCTGGTATAGGACTTATGTTAAATGATTGTGAGTCGCCTTCTGTCACATATATCGTTCCGGAAGGTGAAATTGCACCACCGCTGCCGGCCGTGGCAGTAATGGTATATATTCCCAGTGTCGGTGTGGGTGAATCTGTCGGTGTCGGGCTATCTGTGGGTGTGTCCGTTGGTGAATCTGTAGGCGTTGGCGTATCAGTAGGTGTGTCAGTAGGTGTACTAGTGGCTGTGTTCGTAGGTGTAGCCGTATCTTCCGGTGTAGGGGTATCTGTCGATGTTGCGACAGGCGCCGTCGGGGTATCGGGATCATTGATGCCGGGACAGGCCATGACAGCAAACAAGACAAAAATTAAAGCAATTACTTTTATAATTTGTTTCATTTTTTTCTCCTGAATTTTTGTATAGGCATTTTTAGTAAAACAAAATAATTATTTTAATAAGTAAGATAGCAATAAAATATATTAGCAAAATCCTAATAATATATTTTATTTTCAGCCATGGTTTCTATCATACAATATACTTTTTCATATTGTCAACTAATTAATTCGCTACTGTGCAGAGGATAGCAAGGCCGGATTTGGTTCTGAAAAAAAATAGCCCTGCGAATATTCAATGCCCAGCTCCATGATCCTGGCCTGAACCTGATCATTATGGACAAATTCGGCAACAACTTCGGCATGAATATTGTCGGCCAAAGATTTAATCCCGTGGACGATGGTAAAAAAGTTGGGATTACTGTCAATAGAACGGATTAAAGAACCGTCAATCTTGATGTAATCCACATGCATATCAAGAAGCCTTGAAAAATTGCTGTATGCCGTTCCGAAATCGTCAATGGCAATTTTGATACCCAATTCCTTCAATTGCCTGATTCTGTCGGCGTACAACTCGCTTTTGCCTTCGATTCCCTCTAAAAGTTCATAAGTTACCTGGCCGGGCTTGATGGAATACTTCTCCAGAAGTTTTACCGTTGATCTGTATAAATTTTCATCTTCCAGGCATTCTTCATCCAGGTTGATTGAGAATTCCTCTGTACGGCCTGAAAAAACATGAAAACATTTTTCCATCATTATGGCAGTCAATTCTTTCATCGCACCCGAGTGCCTGGCTATATCAATAAAAGCATTGGGCCCGATGATTGCACCGTTCTCCTCCATCCGCATAAGGCATTCGTATTTATCCAGGATTCCCGTCCGGTTATCGTGAATGCCCTGAAAGTACGGCACGATTCTGTCATTATCAATCGCTTCACGGATTTTCTTTGTCCATTGAATGTTTTCAATATACCGGGAGTGGGTATCTTCCTCGCGTACCTGCTCCAGCACGGCATAACCGCCCGTGTGGCTCCGCTTGGCATTTTTCAAGGCGATGTTGGCCTTCTGTAAGAGGTTACCTTCTTCCCGGATCAGGACGCCGATGGAAAACTGGACATACAGGTGAAGATCATCCACCTCAAGACGGTTCGTCCGAAAATGGTTTATCAGGTTCCTGGCGCAATTTTCCGCATCAACTCCACTGTTTAAGTCAATGATGAATTCGTCACTGGCCAGACGGTAGAGTTTTCCCCACTCATTGATGAACAGTTTGAGCCTGGCGACAAAACAGAGAAGAATCCTGTTGCCTACCTCCGTACCGTAACCTATATTGTATCCGGAGAGACCCTTGATATCGAGAATGAGAATATCATGGATACCCGTTCTCAGATCAGTCTCCAGCTGAAGCCTGTTGGGAAGTCCGGTAAAATCATCCGTTACCAGCCTTTGTGACAACTTCTCATTAAGAGTCGTTACCTTGTCAAAGGATTTTTTAAGAAGAGCCGATTTTTCAAGACTTTCCCTGAAAACCCGCATGAGGTCCTCACGGATGATGAACAGCAGGGAAAGATAAATGAGGATGAGTCCGGGAACCATCCAGAATGCCTGCCATGGTAAAAAATGAACGGCAACAAAGACGTCATGCATTACTATGATGGAAAAAATGATTATGGAAATGCTGAAGACCCTGGTTTTCAGGGGTGCAGGGACAAAAAACATATGTATTGACCTGATTAAAAAATAGAGTGCGAATACTAACAGGTAAAGGTCCCAGGGGATGAGTGCCAGCTGGAGGATATTGGGGAAAATGATACTTGTTACCAACAGAACCGGAAGCACGATTGACATGATCCGGCACAGGAACTTCAAAATAAACCTGCTTGGGAATATTTCGGAAAACCGGAGAAACTGGATAAAACTGTATGTCATCAAATAAAGGGCCGGAAGTTCAACGTATCCCCAGGACGTAAAGTCCGGAAAAATAAAATCCTTCAAATGAAGCCGTGAAATTAAATATAAACCAAGACACAATGAAAAAACACTGAAAAACATGAATAACTTCAAATAACTTTTATTCAGGATAAGGGGAATGAGGATCAAAGAACAGAGGATAAAAAACATGCTGACAATAAATTGAAAACCTTCATTCCTCAGAATCCGTAAAAAATGTCCGCCTCTTGGTCCGTAGAATATTGGGTCCAAGATGCCGATGACCGTCGTTGAGGAATAGATAATGAAGGATAATTCCTTTCCTGCACAATTTTCCGGCAGGGGTACTTCATGTGTGCCGTAAATACCCAGCTGGTTTTCCGGACTTCCGTATCGAGAAATCCTTTGACCATTGACGAAAAGGTCGAAGCATTGGTCCACGGTACCGAATACGAGCATTGGTTCACCGTAATTTATTTCAGGAAGCCTTGTCCTGATCCATAGCCAGGGAGTTTTTTTTTCCTGAGGAAAATTGGGAACATCCGTCTCACTCCATTCATCGCCGGGAACAGGGGACTGGAGCTTCCCTTCCGGACTGATTTCCGGAGGGACCTCCGAAAATCTGTAAAACCACTTACCCTCCAAAGCCGTTCCGGAATCAATGAATGCCGGATGCTTATCAGCGGAACATCCGGGAATCAGAATTACCGATAAGAAAAACAAAATAAAAAATAGAAATGTCTGTTT
>JAFGKU010000102.1 GCA_016928415.1 Spirochaetales bacterium | reverse complement strand
TCCTTTCACAATAAAAAATTAATTTTAATGTAATTCAAATTACTTTTGGAGGTAAAAATGAAAAACAAAAATTTATTAATAACAATGTTAATGGCGCTTCTGCTTTTCTCATTAATAATAATAACTTCATGCGAACGAAAACCGGAAGGGCCCATAACCTTGAACATGTGGTCTCTGTTCGGCGGTGCAGACGGGGAAGTCTTCCACAACTGGATCACCGAATTCAATAAGTCCCAGGACAAGATCAAGGTTATCCATAACATCACCGACTGGGAAGGCAATTACTACGGCAAACTGGCCGCTTCGATCTCGGGAGGAAACGCACCCGACATTGCCATCGTGCATACACGAAACCTGCCTGCATTCGCTTCGGAAGAAGTACTGTATAACGTAAAGGAGGGGGCAAAGGAAGCTGGTTTTTCAGAATCATTATTCCAGGAAATACCCTGGAAGGGATCGATGGTGGACGGAAAACAGTTCGGTATCCCGCTGGACGTCATTGTCGCCATGGTGCTCTATTATAACAAGGATTATATGGAAAAAGCGGGGTTGACCAACCCGCCGAAAAACGCCGCTGAATTCATTGAATTTTCCAAAAAGATCAAGGAAGCCACAGGGAAGTGGGGCGCCTACGTGCCTGTCCGGGGATTCATTTTGTACAGGTACTGGTACAGCATCCTCTATCAAAACGAAGGGTCCATCCTGAACGGCGACAACACGAAGGCCAATTTCAACAACGAAGCCGGAGTCAATGCATTGCAGTTCCTTTTGGACATGATTTACAAGGAAAAAATTGCATCAAACATCGATCTGGGGATACAGGGAGAAGGGTTTAAATTCAGTAAAGTCGGATTCTCAATGGACGGCATCTGGCATGTTTCCGGCTATGAAAAACAAGCCGACCTGAAATTCGGCGTGGCCTCCATCCCCGAATTCGGCAAACCAGGCAACAGGTCGTTCTTCTCCAACTCGCATAATTTTGTTTTCCCGAAGCAGCCCGAAGGAAAGGAAAGCAGGGAAAAGCAGAAAGCCTGCCTGGAATTCGTCAAATGGATGAGCGACCACAGTTTGACATGGGGTGAAAAAGCCGGGATGGTGCCGGCCAGGAAAGACATCATCGAAAGCGATGCGTTCCTGGCCCTGCCCCGTGCCAGGACTTTGCTGGAACAGATTAAGTTTGCCAAATATCCGCCTCCCATAAAAAAGACCGAAGAAATTCAGACACCCATCATCAGCGCCCTTGAAGCGGCCATGGCAAGGGAGAAAACACCGGAAGAGGCGCTTGAAGAAGCGGAAACCGAAGTAAATAAAATTTTAAGCGAATAACCGAAATCGATCATCTTAATATCCCGTCCGATGCCCATCGGACGGGATTAATCAAAGCAGGAATTTATTATGGCTAAACCGGCGGCATCCAAAAATAAAAACGTGTATTTTTCGTTATTGTTTCTTTCTCCGTTCCTGATCCTTTTTCTCCTTTTCAAGCTGTACCCGATGATTGCCGGTTTTGTCTTGAGTTTTACAAAAAGCAATATTTTTGGCACGGAATTTAAATTCGTCGAATTCTCCAATTATTTTAAATTGTTCCAGGATACAACCTTCTGGAAAGCAATGCGGAACACAGTGCTGTATACCCTGTTAACAACCCCGCTCATGATCCCCTTGGCGCTTTTCCTGGCCGTCGCACTGAACAGAGGCTTTAGATTTCTCAAAGCCTTACGGAGCGTCTTTTTCCTTCCGAAAATCCTGTCCGTATCCGTGATTTCATTGATCTGGCTTTGGATTTATCAGCCGGACTGGGGACTGTTGAACTACTACCTGAAAATGTTCCACCTGCCCATCCAGAACTGGCTTCAAAAACCCTTCATGGCCCTGTTTTCCATTGTCATCATGGATATCTGGTGGACCGCCGGTTATCAATTGATAATTCTTTTGGCAGGCCTGGGACAGATACCCAAAGAGCTGTACGAAGTGGCTGATATCGAAGGTGCAAACGCGTGGCAAAAGTTTATCTACGTGACGCTGCCGTGCCTGAAGCCGAGTTTGTTGTTTGTTTTTGTTACACACATCATAGGGTGCCTCCAGATTTTCGGGATGATCTACATAGTCACGGGAGGCGGGCCGTACGGCTCCACGAGGGTCATGGTCCAGTACATATATGAGAATGCATTCATATACAACAAAATGGGATACGCGAGCGCCCTCGCCTACATCCTGATGGTTGTTATACTGGTGTTTACATTGATACAGTTCAAATTTTTAAGGGAAAAAGAATAAACAATGAGGAAAGCGAAGTGAAACGCCAAATCAATCCAGGGAACATGCGATTGAAAGAAAAAACAGTCAAATCCGCATTGCTGGTCTTTCTCCTGATACTGGCCTTCATCTGGATTCTGCCCATCGCATGGATGGTGTCCACGGCATTGAAACCGGAAAATGAAATATTCACCGAAGAGATACATTGGATGCCCAGGGAATACACCGTTGAAAATTTTATCCAGACCTTCAGGAAAACAAAAATTCTCATATGGTTTCTCAATTCAGTCATCGTCACCGGTACCGAAATTTTTTTCGGGCTGCTTACATGGTCGCTGGCGGCGTTCGCCTTTGCCAAAATCAAGCACAGGGGAAGCCACCTCCTTTTTATCATCATCCTATCCACGATGATGATCCCTGAACAGGTAACCATAATTCCACTTTACTTGTTGATGAGTAAACTGAGCTGGGTGAATACGTACCATGGTGTCGTGCTTCCATCACTGGCCAATGCGTTCGGCATATTCCTGCTCAAGCAGTTTTTCGAGAGTGTTCCCAATGACCTGGTCGATTCCGCGAAAATAGACGGGTGCGGATGGTTCGGCGTTTACAGGCTGATTATTCTGCCCGTATCGAAACCGGCCATTGCGGCCCTCGGCATTTTCACGCTCTTCAGGTCATGGAACAACTTCCTGTGGCCCATTATCATGCTTCAGACCTCTGAAATGATGACATTGCCCATCGGCCTGAAGAACATACAATCCACCTACGCGACCGAATCATACGGGGTATTGATGGCGGCATCATTGATAGCCTCCATTCCGGTATTGATATTCTATTTCTTTTTCCAGAGGCAGATCATCAGGGGTATCTCGCTTACAAGCGGAATCAAGGGATAATTATTTCCCGGGGAGAACTATTATGGTAAAAAAAAATCTGGTCATAGCCCACGGCGGAGGTCCCACTCCGGTCATCAATGCCAGCCTGGCCGGTGTCATTATGGAAGCGCAGAAACATACGAAAATTGATAAAATACTGGCAGCCCGGGGCGGTATCGAAGGTTTACTGGCCGGCAATTTAACCGATCTTTCAGACATGTCCCCGGAGGATATAGACCTGTTGAAAAATACCCCCGGCTCTGCAATCGGCACCTGCCGGTACAAAGTGACGGAGAAGGATTATTCCCGAACAACAGATGTCCTGCAAAAGCATAACATCGGTTATTTTTTTTACAACGGCGGGAATGATTCCATGGACACCTGTCACAAGGTATCCCTGCTTGCCAATGACATAGCCGTCATTGGCATACCTAAAACAATCGATAATGACTTAGGCGGAACGGACCACTGCCCCGGCTTCGGCAGCGCGGCGAGATACGCGGCCGTCACAGCTTTGGAATTGGGAATGGATATCAGGGCCCTCCCCATCCATGTATGCGTGTTGGAAATAATGGGCAGAAACGCCGGATGGCTGGTGGGAGCCACGGCCCTGGCAAGAACGCAGGGATTCAAGGCACCTCAGCTCATCTGTTTCCCGGAAAGACCTTTTGATGAGGGAAAATTCTTAAACGATGTGCAGAGGCTGTGGGATTCCCAAAAGGGAATCGTGATTGCGGCAAGCGAAGGATTAGTGGATCACAAAGGGAATACGATAGCCGATTCCGGATTGACCGACGGTTTCGGCCATAAAATACCCGGCGGCGTGGCACAGACCCTGTCCAACCTCATCATAAGCAAACTCCACATCAAATCCCGAAGTGAAAAGCCGGGTCTCATAGGCAGGGCGAGCAAACTCCTTGTTTCTCCGGTAGACAGGGAGGAGGCGTTTGAAGCGGGAAAGATTTCGGTACAGCAGGCCGCATCCGGGAAAACAGGATTCATGGTCGGCATCAAACGCCTGTCAAACGATCCCTACCGGGTAAAATTTGAACTGGTGGAATTGGACAAAGTTGCCAATTATGAAAAAAAACTTCCCGATCATTTCATAAACGCGGACGGAAATAATGTCACGGATGAATTCATCGAATATTGCCGTCCACTGACAGGCGGGGATTTCCCGGACTATTTTAACATTGACAATTACGAATAAAGGAGGATGACATGCTGGTAACGAGCAGGGAATTGGTTAAAGACGCGCAAAAAAAGGGGTACGCCGTTCCCGCGATAAACACGCAGGGCGGTAATTACGACATAATCAGGGCCGTATGCGAAGCGGCCGACGAAACGGACTCACCCGTTATGCTGGCCATGTACGTGGCCAATGTCCATTACTACGGCATGGAATGGTTTGCCGAGGTGAGCAGATATTTTGCGAAAAGGGCCACCGTTCCCGTCGCGATCCACCTTGATCACGGGGATACATATGAAAGCTGCATCAAAGCCATCAGGCACGGTTTCACCTCCGTAATGCTTGACTGTTCCAAAGATTCAATCGAGGAAAATATAAATAAAACGAACGAAGTGATCAAGGCGGCCCATGCGGCGGGTGTTTCCGTTGAGGCCGAGGTGGGAGAATTGCAGAGGCTGGATGCCGACGGAAATGCCGGCCCGAACAAAAACCTGGCCAATGTCGCCGATGTCAGCCGGTTTACGGAAGGATGCCGGCCCGATTTGCTCGCCGTGGGAATCGGAAATGCCCACGGTTTCTATAAAGGCAAACCTGATATCAGGCTGGATTTACTGCGGGAAATAAGGGATTGCACGGATATCCCTCTCGTGCTGCACGGCGCAACCGGCATACCGGAGGAAGATGTTAAAAAGGCCGTCAACATAGGCATAGCAAAAATCAATTTCGGTACTCTCATCCGTCACAGGTACATGGAGTATTACAAGGAAGGCATCGACACGCTGGACCATAAGGCCCACTCCTGGATGGTGGCCAAATATGCGGAGAACAGGCTGAAGGATGTTGTGAAGGACATCATAAGGTTGAGCGGTTCTGACAGCCGGGCATAGGGAGGGGAAGTATGGCTGAAGAAATAAAATTAATTGTCGGATTTATAACAACCGTTTCAGGCCGATGGCCGAGAGATCTGCCGGAACGGCGGAATAAAAAATATTCGGACTGGGTGAGGAATACTTACAAACACGTTGAACTGGTCAAAGGAGACGGCATTGCCTTTGACAATAAGGGTGTAAAAAAAACGGCTGAACTGTTCAGGAAGGAAAATGTTGATCTGGTAATCGTTCTTATCGGCGCATTCACCGGAGACGCCGCCTCGGTCATGATAGCGGAAAAGACAGGTGCCCCCGTGATCATCTGGGCATTAAGGGAACCGCCGTTCGACGGAAAACGTCTCATGTCCAATGCCCTTGTTGCGGCCACGATGAATACAGCGGCGCTCAAACGCCTGGATTACGACAGCCATTTTATTTACGGCGGCCTCGAAGAAGACAGGGTTATTCAGCAGATGTCCGCCCTTATGCGGCTTTACCATGCGAAAAAAAAATTGAACAACACATTCATCGGGATGTTCGGTTACCGGCCGACCGCCTTTTACAGCTCTACCTTTGACGAGACATTGATCAGGAAAAAATTCGGCATTTCACTGGAGGAATTCGACCTCTCGATGATCTTTAAAAAGGCCGGGGAGCAGCAAAATTCAAAAATCGCGGCTGATGTGAAAGAACTGGAATCATCCATGACTGTAAGGGATCTGCCGGACGGGTACCTGGAAAACCATTCCCGTGTTTACTTTGCCTTGAAGGAATTGATCGACGAGCAGGGATTCGACGCCGTATCCCTGAAGTGCTGGCCGGAAATGGGGCAGGAGAAGCTTACCCCATGCGCCGTTCTCTCCCGGTTTGCCGACGACAGGTTTGTGATAGGATGTGAAAGTGACCTGGACGCCACGATAACGATGTTAATGCAAAAGTACCTCGCGGACGATTACACTTTTATGTGTGACCTTATAAATATTAATGAAAAGGAAAACACAGTCCTGTTCTGGCATTGCGGCCAGGCCGCGAGGCAGCTTCACAGGGATAAAACGGAAGCCCTCGCCACCAACCACTCCCTGGCCGGCGAAGGTGTTGTTATTGAAGGAACATTAAAAGAGGGCCCTGTTACGATCGCCCGTCTATCCAGGATCGGGGATACTTATAAATTATTCGTGATAAAGGGAAATGCGGTTCACACAAAAAAGGAAGTGCGGGGGGTCATGGTGAACGTCATGCTTGAAAAACCCGTCATGGATATAATTTATACGATCGCGGAGCAGGGAATCCCGCATCATTACAGTATTGTCTGGAAAGACATTCATAACGATATGATCGCCTTAAGCGGGCTATTAAAAATAGATATTATAGAGGTGTAGTTATGGTAGAAATATTCATCAACCTGAAGCGTTTTGATGTTCCGATTTCAATGGGAGGTATATGTCCCGCTAATAATCCGGAGTCATGGATAAAAAGTGTCATTACAGATACCATCAAATACGGATTAGGCGCCCTGCCCGGCGTGTCTTTGACCTATTTGCTGCCCGAAAGCCTGCTTGTAACGGCGCGCAACTCTATAACTGACATTATTACCAACCTGACGAAAAATCTATCCATCGGCTCCCAGGGTGTTTTCAGGGAAAATATAGTCAAGGGTGGAAATTTCGGCGCCTTTACAACGAACCTGCCTGCACTTGCCGCAAGAAACCTGGGGTGCACATGGGCGATCATCGGCCACTCGGAGGAACGCAGGGATAAATTCGAATTTATCCATGGGTATCAACCGGGACAAAACGCGGCAATAAACAATTATATCAACGAAATCGTCAACAAGGAAGTTATATGCGCCCTTGATTCGGGTATAAACGTGCTGCTTTG
Source organism: Spirochaetales bacterium (assembly GCA_016928415.1). Classification (GTDB taxonomy): domain Bacteria; phylum Spirochaetota; class Spirochaetia; order SZUA-6; family JAFGRV01; genus JAFGKU01. Next base: position 5,696 of record JAFGKU010000102.1, on the reverse strand, counting down.
CGTAGGTGAAACGGCGGAGGAACGGGGGGACGGGTCATTCGATGTGCAAAAGCGGAATATCGACAGGGTTATAAAATCCCAATTGAAAACGGGTTTAAAAAACACGGAAAAATATTTAACCGACAGAAAAATCGTCATAGGTTACGAGCCGCGATGGGCCATTGGTCCCGGAAAAACACCGCCGGACGCCCGTTACATAGGCTATATTTCCGAACTTATAAAAAAAACCGTGAAGGAATCGTACTTGTTTGAGCCGGCAGTCGTCTACGGCGGCGGATTGAAAGAGGAAAACGCCGGAGAAATTGCTTCTATAAAAACAATAGACGGCGGCCTGGTGGCACTGACACGGTTTTCCGGCCGGATTGGATTTGAAGTGGACGGCTTGAAAATAATCATAGAAAAATATTTGAAAGGAAACGGCAGTACAAAAAAATGAAAAAAATAGCTTTTGAATACGGACAGGGACTATTGGAGGCGGAGCTTCCCGATTCCGCGGATATTTTCATACCGGGAGAGACAATGGCAGACCCTCCCCACCTTGAAAATAAAGTGGAAGCTACAAGAAAATCGATACTCAATCCGGTCGGAATGGAGCCCATAGCTGGACAGGTAAAAAAAGGGTCTAAGGTCGTCATCATTTTCCCCGACAGGGTAAAAGGCGGTTTCCAGGATGATTCCCACAGGAAAGTCTCCATACCCATCATAATAGAAGAATGCTTAAAGGCGGGCGTTGAAAAGAAAGATATCCGTCTCATTTGCAGTACGGGACTGCACAGGAAAAACAAGAGGGAAGAAATAAGGGTCATACTGGGTGATAAAGTATTTAATGATTTCTGGTACAGCCACCAGATAACCAATCATGACAGCGAGGATTGGGAAAACCTCATAGACCTGGGACAAGATGAACAGGGAAACCGGGTCATCATGAACAGGGAAGTGTTTCACGCCGATCTGGCCGTATTAATCGGACATGCCATGGGGAATCCGTACGGCGGTTATTCCGGCGGTTATAAGCATTGTTCAACGGGTTTAGTTCATTGGAAAACAATCGCGACCAACCACGTTCCGCACGTCATGCATCGTGATGATTTTACTCCCGTTAATTCAAAAAGCCTTATGCGCCAAAAATTCGATTCCATCGGCATGCACATGGAAAAATGCATGAAGAAGAAATTTTTTATCTGCGATGCGGTTCTTGACACGTATGCCCGCCAGATTGCCGTATTTTCCGGGTACGGGAAGGAAATACAGCCATTGTCATGGGAGGTGGCGGATAAAAGGACATATATTCCCTGGGCAAGTGAGAAATATGACGTGATGATGTTCGGCATGCCCCAGTTTTTCCATTATGGAAACGGCCACGGTACCAATCCCATTCTCATGCTGCAGGCCATATCGGCCAATATAATCCGTCATAAGCGGGTCATGAAAGACAACTGCGTGGTTATCGCCTCTTCCATCTGCAATGGGTATTTCCATGACGAGGAGTTCACCGCTTACAGGGAGCTGTATGAATTGTATCAGAAAGATTATAATTATACCCTGCCGGATCTGGAGAAATACGACGAATATTTCTGTACGAACGAGGAATACATCAGAAAATACAGGTTTAACCACAGATTTCACCCCTACCACTGTTTCTCCATGATATCCTGCGGTTATATTGCCCATAAACATTGTTCGGAAATTTATATTGTCGGCGCGTATGAGCCGGGCTATGCCAGGGGCATGGATATGAAACCGGTTAAAACCTTTGAAGAGGCATTAAAAAATGCCGAAAAACACGCGGGACCGAATCCCAAAATCCTTGCTTTACCACGGACATTCAAAACTGCCGGTGTACACCTGATGATGAAATGAATAAAAATATCAAAAAAACAGTACTAAAAGTCAGAAAAAGAATACCCCCTTTCTTTATTATTCAGAAAAGCACCTTATCAATGTAAAAATATGTGTAGTAATTACCCGATTTTTCATACTATACACGCTCACATAACACGGTAGAATTGAAAATGGATAAAAGTATAAACCAAAAGATAATGGGGCTGTTAAGTATTTAAAAAAAAGAAGGTAAAGGGAAAAAAGTATATTAAAAAACGCAGATCAAAATTAAAACGCGCTCAAATCATTGCTCATCCGGTAAATTTTTCTCTTTTTCCACAGAAATTAAGGAGAAAAAATGTAAATCATTTCAATAATTTCATCCCATATATATAAAGGCATAAGTCCGATTCGGACAAATGGAAACAGAGACATTCACATTCACACCCTGTTTCCTGTTCAAATCGGTTTAATAAATAAGGAGAAAAATAGAGGAGGAGTACAAATGATTAAACCGTCAGCAATCCCAATTACAAAAAAGATTATTTTATTGAGTTTTTCAGTTTTACTGTTTTCAACAATAACAGTAACAACCTTGCATGGCCAAATCAATGGGGCGGTCTACTGGCCCGCTACGGCTTATAACGTGGACCAGTTCTGGTCGGAATACAGTTCAAGCGTAACGGAACGTGATTTCGGATTCGCGCAATCCGTTAAAATAAACGCCCTGCGCGTATTCGGCAGTTATTACGTCTATACGCAAAACAGCAGTACCTATGAAAATAATGTCAGGGACCTGCTTGCCAAGGCGGGCGAAAAAGGTATACGCATACTTTACGTCATTTACGAAGGCTGCGGTAAAAATGCAGACGATCCCATAAACAGGACGCTTAAAGACCCGTTAAGGGCGGTCGCATCCAAGTCGCCCCCTTCTGCGGTCACGACCAATTCCAGCCTGTGGCAGCCCTACAGGGACCATGTTGTCTGGTTCATGAACCGGTTCCGGGACGACAACCGGCTTATCAGCATCGAGATCATGAACGAACCGAACGCCGATGACAAGGCGTTCGCCCATGACATGACCAGGACAGCCGTCAGCCTCAAGGGGGCCATTCCCATTTCCGTAGGTACCCTGCCTGGTCAATTCCTGGAATACGTCAGTGACGGGGTGGATGTCCTGCAGTTCCATAACAATTTTCCCACGAGCCTGACGAATTCAGCAAATATCATCCAGGACTTTATCAACAAGGCAAACAATGCCGGAAAGCCGGTCTGGATGACGGAATGGCAGAGGCTTCGGCCCAGCGGCGCCAACTGGGACGGCAGCGTGGCCGTTCCCGAAGCGGAGAGGTTTACCGATCTGGCTTCCATGGCGAACCAGGTAAAAAGTTATCAAAACCAGATGGGGGCTTTTTTCTGGAGCCTGATGGTGAAACCCGCTTACCTGGAAGGTCAAAGAAACGCCGGAACCATTAATGGATTGTTCTGGGAAGACGGCGCGGTTTGGGACCTGGCAGGGGCCCGGATCATCTCGGACAACCCGAACCTCAATCTTCCGGAGAGGAAACGCATTCCCTTCTACACCCTGCGCTTTGAAAACAAGGAATTCACGCGCTGGCTCCAGTGCACGGATGTCACTGACGGTACCGGGGCAGGCAATAACGTGCAGGCCGTTGCCGGTACATACACCGGAAATAAAACGAAATGGAGAATTGTCCGCATTGACAATGATGCGTATTTCCGCCTGGAGAACGTGGAGTATAATTTGTGGCTGCAATGCACCTCGGCCGCCGATGCCACAAATGGGCAGCCGGATGCGACAAATGACGCCAGCACCTTTGCCGTACGTGCCGTTGGAAAGTCAAACACGGGCGACAGGACCAAGTGGCGCTGGGTACCCAGCGGTGCCGGAGACTGGTATTTCTTCCTGCAGAACAAGTATACCGGCTATTACCTCCAGGTAACCGATATAACGGATGTTGACGGAGCCGGATATGACGGTGGAACGCAGGTAAGATGCGTCCCCAGTACCAAAACCGGTTCATGGACACGCTTTAAAAGCATAGACGCCAGCGATCCGATCGGGAACCCCCCCGCAACACCGGTTCCCACGGCAACGAACACACCAACGTGGACGCCCACGCGAACGCCTGTGCCAACCACGGCGGCGACTTCCACTCCCACACCCACCCAGGTCGTAAGCGGCACGGACCGCACAGATGCCGGCGGGACAATAACGGCCCAGTATGACGACTCGCCAAGCGGCGAAGACATGGCAAAGGCTTTTGACAATAATTCGAATACAAAATATTTAACATTCCATGCATCGGGATGGATACAATTCCAGTTTACCGGCGGCAATACATATGCCGTCAACGGTTATGCACTGACATCGGCAAACGATGCACCGGAAAGAGACCCTTATACCTGGACACTGCAGGGTTCAAACAACGGGACTTCCTGGACAACCATTGATTCCAGGAGCGGCGAAGATTTTCCAAACAGGTTCCAAAGACGTATTTTTACGTTTGGCAATACCATGGCCTATAACTATATCCGGTTGAACATGACGAATAATTCCGGAACGATACTTCAGATAGCCGAAATCGAATTGTTCGGCGATGCGGACGGGACGGCTGCAACGGCTACGCCGACAAACACCACCGCTGCAACAGCTACGCCGACGAACACGACCGCAGCCACTTCAACGCCGGCGCCTACCCAGGCTCCTTCAAGCGGATTTACAGACGATTTCAACGACAACTCCATAGGAAACGCCTGGACCATGTACAGCGGTAATTGGAGTGAAAACGGCGGCATTCTGAGACAGGATTCCTCGACACAGGGCGATCCCTGCAAGGCCATAGCCGGCAGCACGGGACTCAGCCTCGACAGCAATCAAACCATTACGGCCAAGGTGTATGTAGATACATGGAGTGACGGCGACAGCGCCAGAGCCGGTGTATCATTGTTTACCGGTACGGGTGACGGGAGGGGGTACAACCTCCTTTTCCACAACAATCATTCAACGGTTCAATTCCTGGACGATATGACTGCCTGGGGTACGAGCTATACGTTCAACTGGAGCGACCGGACCTGGTACTGGTTTACACTGAAAATGGAGAACGGCACACTATACGGAAAGATATGGCAGGACGGTTCAGCCGAACCTTCCAACTGGCCCTATACCTGGACACGAAGCGGCCGCACCGGCTACCCGGCCCTCAACGGCGGAACATCCGGCCACGGCGGCTCCTGTACGGTATTCTTTGATGATGTAAAAATCACCAGTCCATAGAATGGACTGGTGATTTGGTGTCTTGAGCGTAGAAAAATAACGAATCCATAAAATGAATGGACTCGTTATTTTGGGTCCCGTGTGCAGGCCATTACCTCACCCTGATGCTTTAGGATTTTAAAAATATTACCCGTCCCCGGCAGAAGGACCCTGTTTTTCTTCCGGGGCGGGTAAAAATACCCGGAACGGGTGTTCCGGCCCGTGATTCAATCGTACAAAAGATGGATAATTTAACCTGGAGCCCCCCGGGATTGCCTGGAAAATGCAGGTTTTCCGCAAATTGACCGAATTTTATTGGAAAATAGGCATAAAAAGCACTCAAAACTATGGATTTCCATAATAGATTTATGGGGAAAATCAGGGTATAATAAGTCGACAAAATATTATCATGGAAAAAGTTGCAGGGAAAAACAACTTGGATAACCATAAAAACGGAACATCAGGCCGCACCATCCGACGTGCCGGCAATCAGTCCGTAATGTCATGTTTTTTTTCTTATCGTGACCCGGAATTTCCGGGTCATGATTTTTTTAATACTAATGGTTTATAAAATATCCGGGATTCCCATGGCTAAACT
>JAFGKU010000101.1 GCA_016928415.1 Spirochaetales bacterium | reverse complement strand
GGTTGAAGAGGGCCGTCCCGTCGCTTGCATACAGCCAGATTTCACTGTTCGTGTGGCGGAGGTACATGCCGGGGTAATTCACCGATTCGAAGGAAACGCCGGCGCCGGCAAGGCCGGGAATCATTCGCCAATAGGCGTCTTCAATGGGGGAAATAACATTGGAAATTCTCCCCCTCGAATCCTGGTGCCGGATGAAATAACTCCGGTAATTGTAGGATTCCCAGGCAACGGTGCCTGCCGGAGGATTGACGGGTGTTCCCGCGCCTGAATATGTGGCCTGAAGGGCCGCCCTGATGGAGGCCCTGTCCCCCTTGAATACTTTCCTGTCGTAGGTATAATTGCCGTTTAATTCACCTTCAACGTCCGTCCATTGCGTGTATACAGCCGCACTCAGCCCTGAATTGTCCCGTAAAGATACGATCTGGTTGCAGTAATTTACGTAGGTTGTGGTGAACTCGGAGTCGCTGTTGGTCATGAGCGCCCATGTGCTGTAATAATTGGGGTCCCACATGTTCCCCGTCTTGACAAGCACAAGACCGCCGTATTCGCCGCAGGCAAGGGCCCTGGAATCCGGAGCCGGACAGCCGGGCGGGGAATAATAATGGTAGTCCCGCACGTCGCCGACCGTTGAACCGCCGCTGCCGCAGGCGCTGTTTTCATCCACGAGCCTGCTCGAGTCCAGGCTCTTTGCATAGTTGGCTATATTGACACTGTCAAATATGCCCCATTGTTCATTGAACGTGACCCACATGATGATCGAGGGGTGATTGATGTGCGTGTTGATCATCCGCTCAAGTTCCGTCCGGAACTGGTTCTGTTTCTCCGTTGTGTTGTTGGAGCCGTTCGGCATGTCCTGCCAGACAAGCAGTCCAAGCCGGTCGCAATGATAATACCACCGTTCAGGCTCCACCTTGATGTGCTTTCTTACCATGTTGTATCCAAGGTCTTTCATTCCCTGGATGTCAAAAATTATCGCTGCGTCCGAAGGAGCCGTGTAGATCCCGTCAGGCCAGAATCCCTGGTCCAGGGGGCCCATCTCAAACAGGAAACTGTTGTTCAACAGCATTTTGGTGACGCCGCCCACGCTGCCCCTTGAGATCTTTCTCATACCGAAATAACTGTTAACCGAATCGACGTTTGTCGATCCGCTTCTCAGGGAAACGGTGAGGCTGTAGAGGAACGGGCTGGACGGAGACCAGAGTTTCTGGTTGGAAATGGGAAGGGTGAGCTGGGTATTGGCATTTCCCGTTACCGAACCGGCAACCGCGCTTCCGTCATAGGCTATCGCTTCCACCGTGATTCCCGAAGTGGAGCCGCTTGTGGTAACGGTCACGGCAAGGGTGGAATTGTCTATATTCGGAATAAGTTTAAGGCTCCTGATCGAGGTTGCCGGAACCGCTTCCATCCAGACTGTCTGCCAGATACCGCTGGAGGGAGTATACCAGATGCCGTTCGTGGAGTTCCACCGGGCATCCTGCTGTTTTCCTGTCGGACCCGGTTCGCCGTCCGCATCCGTGGGGTCATAAATCCTGACTATGAGTTCGTTTGTTCCGCCGTTCAAGCGGTCCGTTATGTCGTATTCAAACGGATCGTATCCGCCCTTGTGAATACCGACACTGGCGCCGTTTATGTATACTTCCGATTCCCAGTCCACCGCTCCGAAATGGAGGAGGACCCTTTGACCGGACCAGCCTGATGGAACGGTGAAGGTTCTCCGGTACCAGAACCTGTGCCAGTTCTGCTTGACGCCTGACAAGGCGGATTGAATAGGAAACGGGACGAGTATGTCCTGGGAAAGGTTGGAGCCCACGGGCACCGCTTCTCCGGCGGAACCTTCCCGGCATCTCCACACGCCGTTTAAATTGACCCAGTTGCCCCTCTCCATCTGGGGCCTTGGATATTCCTGGAGCGTTGTGTTAGGGTTGATGTTTTCACCCCAGGTTGTCCAGATTGTGTTGGGTGCTTTTTCCCATGCATAGGTGAAGGTAACTCCTAAAACAAGGAACAAAATTAAAAACAGGTAATTTTTTGATTTTTTCATGCTTTTCTCCTAAATTTTTTTATGAAATATTACGAAATATTATTTTTTCCTTCATTTCTATCTAAAACCGGTTTCGAATATTTGTCAAGGTTTTTTTTATTTTATTATTTGTATTGGGATTCAAATTTTGAATTATTTTTGTATATCCGGCAAAAATTTATGGAATTGGAATGTTATCATTTTTAAAGACTCCTTCTTGACAGTGATTTCCCCTGTTCCTATGATTGGTCATGAAAAAATACCGTCTTTCCCTTTTTATTTTCAGACGTGACCTTCGTCTCCAGGATAATACGGCTTTGTTATATGCCCTCAGGAATTCCCAAAAGACCATCGCCGGGTTTATATTTGACCCCGTTCAAATTGATGACAATCCCTATAAAAGCGCAAATGCCCTGGCTTTCATGATTCATTCACTTAAGGAACTTTCCGAAACGATATCGGGAAAGGGGGGCCGGCTCAGGTTCTATTTTGGTGACCCCCGGGCCATTGTTGAACGCATTATTAAAACGGATCGTATAGAGGCCGTTTGCGTAAATAAAGATTATACGCCGTTCAGCCGCAGCCGGGATAAAAAAATGGAAGAATTATGCAATCGTACGGGCGTATCCTTTTTGTCCTTCGGGGATCTTCTTCTCAATGAACCGGAGGCATGCCTCAAGGATTCCGGCCGGCCGTACACGGTTTTTACGCCGTTTTTTAACAGGGCCCGTATTTTACCCGTACCAAAGCCAATCCCCCTTGATCACGGGTGTATTGCCGATACACGCGGGATAGGAGAGGTGATGGAAACGGATTATGATAAAATATCCGATTATCATAATCCATTAAGGTATCCCGCGGGAGGAATAAAAGAGGCAAAAAAGTTTTTGCAGGGCATAAAAAAATTGACCAATTATAAAGAAGAAAGGGACATACCCTTTTTAAAGGCCACTACGGGGTTATCGGCCCATATTAAATTCGGCACCGTTTCCATCCGGGAAGTGTATCACGGAATTTCATCCGTACTCGGCCATGGTCACCCTTTAATCAGGCAATTATACTGGCGCGATTTTTTTACATCGATCGCTTATTTTTTTCCCCATGTTTTCGGGCAGGCTTTTCAGGCAAAATTCAGGAATCTCACGTGGAAAAAAGACGGGAAAAAATGGCAGGCCTTTATCAGCGGCCATACGGGATTCCCAATTGTTGACGCTGGAATCCGCCAGTTGAATACCACCGGATTCATGCATAACAGGGTACGGATGATCTGTGCCTCCTTTCTTGTCAAGGATCTTCGCATGGATTGGCGGCTGGGAGAAAGGTATTTTGCGACATGCCTGACTGATTATGACCCGTCAATCAACAATGGCAACTGGCAATGGGCGGCATCCACGGGATGTGATGCGCAGCCCTATTTCAGGATATTCAATCCGTGGCTTCAGCAGAAGAAATATGATCCCCGGGCCGAATACATAAAAACCTGGGTTCCGGAATTGAAAATACTGGATGCGGGACAAATCCATAAACTCCATCAAACGGCTCATTCATCTGAAACAGGTTATCCCGTACCGATTGTTGATCATGCCCTGGAAGGTAAAAAAACAAAAGCGCTTTACAAAGATCATTTATTTAATTACGGGGACCACTAAAAACTTACAGTTTATCCTGGGCACCTCTAAAAACCCCAATATTTTTAGGGTTATCATTCGGAAGCTTTTATAGAAGGTGGTTTTTAGTGGTGCCTTGATGGCCTTATCGTATAAAATTATTTTTTAAACGCCGTGTTTCTCAGGATAAGCTCAAGTATAAACAAAGCCAGCCCAATGAATACGAACAGGGTGTTCAGGGGATGGCCGGAAACAACGTATTTTCTTGAAAATATTTTCCGGATAGCATCATTGTCCGCAATTTCGATCAATTCACCTTTCGTTATATGTGCCAGTTTTTCAAGGAGACTCCTGTTTGCCTTTTGGGGCTTGAATTCCTCCGGGTAAGGTTTGGTATGCCAGGATGTAAGCAATAATTGCCTTGTTTCTTCATCGATAACGGTTATAAAATACGTCCCGGTAGCCTGGGCAATGAAAGCCCCTGTATACCGGCCCGGCGCCTTTTGAGAAAAATGCGCCTGCAGCGACTCCTGTCCGGGACCCGATATAAAAGCGGTAATACTGCGTCCATTAATGTAACTGCCGTCTTCATTCACGGCATCCAGGATCAGTTTTGTTGTATTGTAAGCGGAGGCCTGGTTCAGGGAATACCTTGAATCGGAAGGTCCCCTCTTGAGCCATTGCACGCAGCGCTCCAGGAATACGGATGCCTTCGGCCAGGCGGCCCACGGGGAACCCCAGCCTGAAGAAAGGCTGGATGTGAAGATCATTGTTTTACCCGTCCCGTAGTAACGGAAGGCAAGAAGGGGATTGTTTGATTCTGACTGCAGGATATTTTGTCCGGCTGTTTTTAATATTGTCCTGAAATATCCGGCAAGGGGAGGAATTTCCTTTTCCGAAAATCCTCCTGTAACAGCATGGTTTTGGGCGAATAGGCACTTGACCGCATTGTCCACGGAATCAAGGCTGGTCAGCCTGTCCACTTCCCGGAGATAGAAAAGGGGTATGTCATCCAGCCTTTCGACCTTGTAAAAAACCCCGTTACCCCATTGAGAGAGATTTCTCATAAGCAGCGTATTGGCATCCGCCCCGATGGCAATGGAACTGAGATGGATCCCGTCACCGGCCATTGCTTCGGCCAGGCCCCTGTAGTCGTATTCTTTTGTGGTTTCGGTATTCCCGTCGGATAAAAGAATAATGTATTTGAGGATGGAAGGCTCCTTGATCATTTCCCGGTATGCTTCTGCGAGCGCGTTGTATATGTCCGTGCCGCCTCCCGGAGAAAGCTTTTCAAGGGTGTTCATGATACGGTCCTTTTCAAAAACACGTACCGGTTTGAAGACCCAGTCCGCTTCCGTGTCAAAGGCAAGAAGACCGATCCTGTCGTCGGGATCAAGCCTGGCCAGTGAATTCATGACTGAGGACTTGACGGCGTCCAGTTTGATCTTTTCCCGTTCTATTCCGCCCTCCATGCTGCTTGACTTGTCCACGACAAGCAGTATGCTCAAACTTTGTTTTTTATCCTCGTATTCAAAATTGACAGGCAGGATCTTTTCCATTGTTGATCCAATGTACCCCTTGAGGCTTTTTGTCTCCGGCGGACAAAGAAAAAAAAGTCCCCCTCCCAGGTCTTTTACAAACGATTCCAGTTCTTTCATTGCCTGCTGCGAAAGGCTGCTTGATGCAATGCCATCGCAGATAACGGCACTGTAGTCAACAAGCTTTTCACGGGTAATGACGGCCGTTTTTATTTCCTCCCTGACCAGGATCACGCCCGATGATGCCAGCAGACGGCTGACGGGTGAAGGCCGGGAAGCGTCGAAGAGGTAGAGGATTTTAGCCCTGCCCGTTACATGGGTGACCGCTTCCGCTGCATTATTGTCCCTGGTGCCGTCTGACAAGGGAAGGATGACCGCCCGGTATGTGTGGTATCCTTCCCGTTTTAAGGTGTTGACTGCCGTTATGCTGCTACCGGTCGACGATATATTGACCTTGTCGGTACGGATGGTTTCGCCGTCACAGGTGAGGATAAGCGTGGCCTGCGTGTCATGATCACTGCCGATCAGGATGCGCAGTTCGTGGGGCGCGTCCTTTTCCGTTTCCTGCGGGCATAACAATGCCTCTATATACACTTCGCCCCTGTTTTCCGTATCAATCGGCACCGTGTAAAGGTCTGCCGAGAGCGACGGAAACGATTCGGTCAAAGAAAGGGAGTCGCCCATTGTTTCATTCCCGTCGGACAGTAAAACAATGCGCTTGAAGGAGGCATCCTGCTCAATGGATAATCCCTGTTTGATGGCAAGGGAAATATTCGTTTCCGTTATATCGAAACTCGCATACGGGTCATGCACGGGGAGACCGCGTTCTCCCGTGAATTCAACGGAGGCTCCCCTGGCGAACAGTACGAGGCTGGCCCGGTCCCTGGCCTGCATGACCTTCATCGAATCGTTGATGAACTGAAGGGCTTCTTTTTGCATATCATCATTCATGCTTGCCGAAACGTCAAGCAGATATACGATGTCTAGGCTGTCATCCGGTGTGTCCCAGGTGATGTTGAAAAAAGCCAGCAGGAAGAGAACCATGGAGATAAGGCGTAATATTCCGGGTATTTTATTCTGCATTTTTAACCTTTTTTCTCCCTGCCAACCAGTAAAAAAACCATTCCATTCCCAACAGGATGAAGCATGCCAGGGTGAACCAGGACTGCAAGGGCAGTTTATAGTCATGGGAGAGCCTGTGCGTCACCTCGTCAAAACCGGTTTTCAGCAGGCTGCCCTTAAAACGCGGCTGAATATTCGATTCATCCCTGTCCAGTAGGCTGGCGGCGAAGAAACGGGTACCGGATTCAGTTTCGATTTTATAAAAGCCCGCTTTCAGGGTCTGTTTGAAGAGGGGAGGATTTGAATCCGGGGAAACGTCCACTTTCCGTGCATCCGGAGTTGTTATACGGTAGTTTCCGGCGGCGGCCGGCAGTGCGTACGCTTGGCCGGTTGCCATGTTTTCACCGTTGTCCTGGTCGCCGAAAAACCATGAAAAAACATTGCCCATGAGAACCACAAAGTCCGGGAGAAGGGGCAGGTCGCTTTTAAAAAGGCTGAAGGTAAAGAAGACCCTTTTCCCTGTCCCGGTTTCCTGTGATACAACTAAAGGACGCCTCTTTGATCCTGCGAGCATGGTTCCCGTATTCTTCAAGGTTATATCCAGACCGTCTTTGACCCTTATCCGGGATGCCGTGATTTCTTTGGTGACAGGATGGTCCGGATTGAACCGCGTGATTTCATCATAACCGAAACGCCCCTTGACCTTAAAAGGTACATTGCCGGGGAAGCCTTCAAAAAAGAGGTAATTGCCGGCTGCCGGAAGAACACGGGGGGCATACTGGTTGAAAAGAACGGCATCATAGCCCGAAAGACCGGGAATCGGCTCCGTGCCGGACGGTACGGGAATGACGGTTGATTCAATGCCTGGGAAAATATCGCAGAACAACAGGAGAAATTCATTACGGGTACCAATCAACGCCACCCTTTTTTTCCTGTTGGAAAGAATCCAATAGGCATGGTTGTCGGCGTCAAGCCCGTCGTCAGTGTTAAGGGTCAGCATAAGGGCCTGGGCCGAAATTTCTCCGGCATGGGAGAAAAAAGTCTTTTCTTCCTCCGCCTCCAGCCTGATGTTTTGATCGGCAATTTTTACGCCGTCAGCAAGAAGGGAGAGGGAAAAATCGGCCGCCCCGGACCGGCCGTTGTACACGGAGAACATGATTTCATAGTCATTCAATGTGGCTTTGCGTTTTCTTGCCGCAAACCGCGTTATGCCCGAGTTTACCGTCGGCGATGAATCCGCCGCCTGGATTATCCTGAAATTATAGGCGGATATATCGGGAATTTCTTTATCATCGAACGCGCAATCGGTAATGAGGATAATTTCATCACCGCGCACCTTGTTTGCCAGGGAACAGGCCAATGAAACGGCTCCGGATATATCGGCAGGGGTGTCCGATGCGCGGCCTGAGTCGATTATTTCCCGCAGCCTGTTCCTGTCGGATGTGAAAGCGGTCAGTATCCTCGACTGCGGCCCCGCCTCCATGACGAGCATCCTGTTTTCATCCGTTACCTTTTCAAGAAGTTTCATCGCTTCTTTTTTGGCCCTGTAATACCTTGAGTGCCCGTCATCGGATACCGTATTCATGCCGGCGCTTGTATCCATGATCAGCACGGTATCGTGTTTCCAGGAGATGACGTATTGAACGATATACGGTTCAGCTGCAGAGAAGGCTATTGATATGAGTGTTCCGATCTGCAGGATCAAAAGCAGGTTTTTTAACAGTCTTTCCCTGAACAGCTGCTTTTTTTTTGTGCCGTATATTTTCCCCCAGAACAGGTGTGAGGATACCGGTATTCTTTTAAAGCGTTTTTCTTCCCTGTTCAGATACAGGATAAGAGGGATGAGCAGGAGTACCAGAAATCCGCCGATATTTCCACATTCCATGATTCTATTTTTACCTTATCCGGCTTCCTTCCCTCAAGTATTTTAAAACCAGGTCCGTGAACGGCAGTTCCGTATCCGTCTGAATAAAGTCAATTTCCTTTCGCATGCAGAAATCCTTCAGTCCGTTCGTGTGCTTAAGCGCATGCTGTGTATAAAGGTCAATGATCGAATCATCGACATGGAGCGTAATGGTTTTTCCCGTTTCCCTGTCCGTAAGCTTCAGAGGACCGGTTGCAAACGGATGCATGTCGCTTTTATCCAGAACCTGGATGACGAACACTTCAAGCCTGGCGTACAGCAGGGATAACAGTCCGCCCGAAAAGCCGTTCTCATCCAGCATGTCGCTTATGAGAATGACGATTCCCGGCTTTTTCGCCGTTCGTGCGTATTCCGACAGAGACTTGTTCAGGTCGGTGCGTCCCGAGGGTTTTATCCCGGAAAGGTGCCTGAGCAGTTTATGAAAAGACTGCCTGTTCCGGCCCAGGGGGATCAGTGTTTTGAGCTTTTCCGCGAAGGTGCCGCAGTAAACCCTTTCCAGGGAGGATAAGCCAATGTAAGCCAGCGACGCGGCGACATGTTTCGCATAATGGAGCTTTGACGGGTTTCCCGTCGCCATTGACGAACTGGCGTCGAGGAGCAGGTAGATGGTCATTTCCTCCTGCGCCCGGAAAACCTTGACAAAAAGTTTTTCAAGCCGGCTCGATACGTTCCAGTCAATGTGCCTGAAGTCATCATAGACGGTGTAATTCCTGTAGTCCGAAAGCTCCAGGCTGTATCCCTTCCGGGATGACAGGTGTTCCCCCCTGCCGCTTCCCCTTTTTAATCTTCTTGACAGGATGTAAAGCGTTTCAAGCTGTTTTAGGAATCCGCTTTCAAAAACCAGGTCCCCACTCATTCCGCTGCCTTGACTATGTCCTCGATTATATTTTCCGGGGAAATGCCTTCCGCCTCGCCCTCGAAATTGAGAATGATCCTGTGCCTCAGGCAGGGGAGGAGCATTTCCCTTACATCTTCCATGCTCACGTTGAACCTGCTTTCAAAAACGGCCTTTACCTTGGCCGCCAGAAGAATCGCCTGCGCTCCCCTTGGAGATGAACCGTACTTCACGTATTTTTTAACCCGTGCCGTGGCGAATTCCGAGTCGGGGTGTGTGGCCAGGAGAATCTTGAGCACGTAATCCTTTACGTGCGCGGCTACCGGCACTTTTATAATGAAACTTTTAATGCTGTTGATGAATTTTCCGTTCAATGCCTTTTCAGGCCGGTCGGCCGGCTTGTCCGTTGTCAATGTAATGATTTCCTTTAGCTCGTTAAAGGAAGGGAAGGTGATTTTGAGCTTGAAGAAAAACCTGTCCAGCTGTGCTTCAGGCAACGGGTATGTGCCTTCCAGCTCTATCGGGTTTTGCGTTGCCAGCACGATAAACGGGCTTTCGAGTTCGTGAAGGGTTCCGCCCACCGTCACTCCCTGCTCCTGCATCGCTTCAAGAAGCGCTGATTGTGTCTTGGGCGTGGCGCGGTTTATTTCGTCCGCCAGTACGATATTGGCAAAAACAGGCCCCTTCTGAAACTCGAAGTACCGTTTATTATTATCGTCCTGGTTGATGATGAGGGTACCGGTAATATCGGCCGGCATGAGGTCCGGCGTAAACTGGATGCGCGACACGCTTAAATCCATCGCCGAACCAAAGGCCTTGATGAGTGATGTCTTTCCCAGGCCCGGGACCCCTTCCAGCAGGATATGTCCATTGCAGAGCAGGGCGGTGAATATGGCCTCTATGATATTCTCCTGGCCTATGATCACCCTGGAAAGCTCCTTTTTCAGCAGGGAGTACTTGAAGCGTATCTCCTCGATTTTGTCCATGGCTTTGTCTTCGTTCATCTGCCTTCCTCCTTGAATAAACCCAGCCGGGTAAAATAACGCTTGATCAGTTCACGGTATACAGCCGGAATGTTTTCCTTATTGACCGCTCCCGTTGTTTCGAGCCTTGTTTGTTTTATGAATTCTTCAATGTCTTTACCGCTGTTTTTTCCTTCGGGAAGGATTCCCCGGATGAACCGGATAATATCCTCCTCGCTCCTGTTCTGTACGGTTGATAAATCAATTTCCTTTTCTGATTTCAGGATCTCAAATGCCTGCTCCTGATTCGTGGTCATGTAAGGGGCGGAAAGGCTGCTGCCTTCCGAACTTTTACCCTTTTCCTCTTCACGGCTTTCCATGGCATCCGCCATTGATTCCTCTGTGCCTGTTTGTTCCCGGCCCGATTCCAAAGGCCCCTTTGCATTGTCCAGCATGTGGCCTGTATCCTTCCCGGCATTTTTTTCGTCTTCCTCATTTACCGTGTTTTTTACAATATAATCATTGGGCGTTTCCCTCGGGAATTCAGGAGGCGGCGAAGGGATAATATCCGACAGGAATGTTCTTTTTTCACTGTCATCTATCCGGGCTAGTTTTTCCCGGATTTTCCGCCGTACTTCTTCCGGCCAGGTCTTGTAGGCCTCCTGGAAATCTTTTATGGCCTGTTTCAGTTCCTTTTCCGTCAGGTCCCTTTGTACAGATTCGTTTTCAAGGATGTCCCATTCCCCGGCAACGGGTTCTGTGTAGACATAATCAGGGTCGTCCCTCGGCAGACGGACAGTCTCGCTCATCCATTCGACAATTTTCTTTTCCGATACGGCAAATTGCGGGCCTGTTTCCCGCCAGAGGACTATATCCAGGTTTATAATACTGAAAAAAAGGGTGAGGGCAAGAAAAACCGGGACAAGAAGATAAACACGCCTGAAACGGAACGTGAACAGCTTTTCCAAATTTATTATAAGCATTTTTTCAGACGCATCCTTGAGGAGAAGTGGGGTAAAGGGATTATCATTGGGTTGTGAATATTCGTAGGCCGTACTTAACGTTTCCTTCAGGTCCGCCTTTTTTTCCGCCTCGATCAGGCATTGGAGCGTGCTTTTGCGGGTTACCAGGTATATCGCAATGGAAACGGCAAGAAAAGAAGCAAGCACGATCGGGAATATCAACGGAAGATTCAAGGTGATGCCGTTTATTTGATTTACCAGGGCAAAGCCTGAACAGAGGCCGGTAAAGGGGACGGCCGCAAGAAGGAATACGTGGATTGCCTGAAGGGATCGTGCCCTTCTGGTGATGCGCCGGGATTGTTTTTCTATTAACGAATCATTGTTCAAGGGTCTTTTCCTCTGTTCTTATTTTCCCATGATAGTTTATTATCATGAACAAGGACAAGGGAAAAGAAAGAAAAATCAAGCCAAGATTTAAAAATAATCCCGTCCAGTAAACTCCCGGGAAATAATCGAACGAGGCGGATAGTTTCATGGTTTGAAAGACCTGTATTTCAGAGAGGTTTTTTATCAGGGGGTTGTTCAGGTTCAATAAGGCTCCCGCTATGCTTACCTGAGGTAAAAGAAAAGTTGAACCGAAATAAAGAAGGAGTATGGTTCCCAGGAAAGTGAAAAAAACAAAATAAAGGGGGAATTCCTTGATTTTATGGAGGAGGCTGAACAGGAAACCCAATAATCTCACGGACAATAAAAGGCACACGTTATAAAGGAAGACAAACAGGAGTAAAGAATCATTCATGCCCGACGAAACGGCCTGAATGACGAGGAAGGGAAGGGGAAGAAGCGACAGTACGCAGCTGATTACGGCGTACAGCGTGAACTTCTGTAAAAAGAAGGAGAGGGGCTTGATGCCTTCCCCGAACCATGTCCTGATTCTTTTAAACCCGGGAGAAGCCATTTCCATGAGTGCCTGGTAAACGGATATCAACACGGCAAGAGCTGTCGTGATAAAGTTTATGAAGAAAAACGAGTAATCGGGAGGTAAATCTTTCGAAACCATTACCTGCCGTTGTGTGAAAAAAAGGAATGCCACGAACGTGAACGAGAGGTAGGCGGCAAACACAAGATTTTCTTTTTTTCTGGCGATAAGGATCCCGATTCCATTTAAAAAAACAGGGATGTTTTTCCTTGTCACTGTTGCGGTTCCTCCCTTATGTTTTTTCCCCCGCCAATGAAAGCATTAAAGAAGGTAAGCTTTTCTTTAAAAAAGAATATTTTATCTGGTTTGACCGGGTTTACGGGGCTTTCAATCATGCCGGTCAATAAAGAATCGTCAGGGCCCACACTACCGGAGGCAAGCAGCCTTTTAATATAAAGCAGCACCAGGCCCCCGGTATCCGGCAGGGCGTCGGTCAGGGGAAGTTCAATGCTTTTTTCAAGTTTATCCCCGGCATCCACGCTTCCAAGGGATAAACAGCGGTTGTTATTTATGAGCATGATATCTTCCGCCTTACGGTTTGTTTGGTTTTCTATTTTCAATTCCACCCTGCCGGCGGTTCCCTGGACCTGTACGATGAGAGGAAAGTCAATAATGGAAGTGCTTTTTATGAAGACGGGTTTCCCCTTGGCAATATTCAGTCCTTCAATAATGCCGCCGTCCCTGACAATAAAGGGCTCCTCCGGTATATAGTAAGGAGTCAGGGGGAAAATGATTCCCTGCCCGTGATTGGAATCATGGGAAAGACCGGCTACGGTATCCTGAAAGGAATATAGACCGGTCTCCTGTTCAATGCGGGCGGTCCGGCTTCCCGGTATTACTTCAATCACTTCAACGGACTGAAGGAGGGCGGAGGAGGGAACAAGCTGAAACCGCAGGAGCATCCAGAAAAAACCGGCAACGGTCAGGGGAACGGCCGCCAGGATGACGAGCCGGTACGTGAAGGATTTTTCTTTTTTGGGAACAAAAATGAGTAAAAGAAGAATAATAAAAAATCCGGCGCCGAACAGGGGAAGGTATTGAAAGGCGGGAAACGCCGAGACTAATTTTTTTTCCATGTAGCCGGGGAGCGGCGTGTCTACGGATGGTATGGATAACGGGGGGTCCCTGCCTTTTATAATTGCATCTTTGAAAAAACCGGCCATGGAACCGTCGGAAAAAGGCCTCTGCGCAAAATCAAAGGCCGCGAAAGCGGTAAAGCCGGCACCGAACGGCCGTTTAACGAAAAGAATCCTGCCATTTTCGCTCAGGACGTCGCTTTCTTCTCCGGGTATAACCTGCCATAAAGGGAAGGAGACTCCCCCGGTGGCGGGTATGCCGTATTTCCTGAAAAACAGGGGCAGGCTTTTCGCCTGCGATGCCCCCCTGATTTCACCCGGAAACAATGGCGCCAGCCTGCCGAAAACCTGCTGTAAAAGCGAGGGCGTTCCCGTGAATAAGATGCCGCCTCCCCGGGAAACCCATTGCTTTAATGATTCCGCCTGGGCAGGCATGATAATGTCCAGGGGGATATCGTGTATTATCAACAGGCCCGTTCCTTCCAATGCTTCGGGATTGACGGGGAGGTCCTGCGGGGAGATATAGGCCAGGGCGCAGTCCTGTTCACGGGCAAGAAAATCACAGACAGGGGAACGGCTCAGGCAGAGGATTAATGGTTCCCCCGTTTTCATTTTTTCAAAATTTACTTTTTTTATAACCGGCTTCCCGCCGCCGTCATCCCATTTAACGGAAACAGGTGCCGAGAAGTTCCACGCTTTGAGCGTGAAATAGACATCCCTGCCCGTTTCAGATGCCGCATCGATTTCCCGGGTATAAACGGTTTGATAAAGGGTATCCTCATAGGCGCTGCCCGTTTCCGTTTGAACGGACAAAGTCCCCTTGATGACAGGTGACACGGTTCGGAGATGAATCCTGACGGGAACAAACGAACCGGGCGATATATAATTGTTGAAACCAAAGTAGACATCGATGGATGCCTGCTCTGCGGAAGAACAGATTTGCACGGGTAAAAAAAATACCATGCAAAGGGCCAGAATAAAAACCGCTTTCCGGTTTTCGGAGTTTTTCATTAAGGAAAAATTTATCCTAAAAACTCACGATTGGGAATACCTTGATGTAATAATTCTTTACAATGCCTCGTAGACCTGATAATTGTTGCCTTCCGAATATTTTCCCTCGATATTATCATCAATGGCCAGTCCCCTGGGCTGGAATGTACCGTATTTTTCCGTTTTTTCCGGTTCAAGTTTGAAGAAGGTGCCCATCCCGATACTGTCGATGACATGCAGCCACAATGATTTACCCGCTTCACGCACTTCGAATCGGGAACGGTCTATTTTATTGTCCTTGTCCAGCCAGCCCGTTACCGTAATGGGAACATTGTTCGGATTGTAATAGTCGTCTGAAAAATCACTGAAAGTATAAGTATCCGATGTTTTTTTCATTTCACAGGTTTTATCATTATAAAAATTCCAGATTATTTTGGTAGTGGATGAAAAGGTCGTTACATCGTAGAAAAGATCCAGATGCCGTTCGTACCTGTATTGCTTCCTTTTAACGAGATAATTTTCCCAGTCAGGCAGGTTTTTTTTCGGGAGCTGAAAGCCTGCATTCATGATTATGTTTCTTAGCTCGTCTACAAGCGCATCGTAAACCCGGGATGCCTTGTCATGCAATTCCAGTTTTATACCTTCGTATGTGAACGGTGAGGCGATGAGGAAGGTGGCATTGTTCCTGTTCAGTATGTGGCCGCAGATGTGCGCCTGGAACCGGTTGTATTCGTTAAAATGCGTTGTTTTATAAGTGGCTCCCTCCTCGTTCGCCCCGGTTTTCCAGGACAGTGCGTAAAAGGGATTGTAGGTATGCGGACGTTTTTCGAATACATGGGCATAAAGTATATTCTCTATCCAATGCTTCAACGCGATTTCCCTTTCGGTAAAGGAGCCGGTCTGTAATACCATGTAAACCGGAAATTTGAATTTGACGGAGCCGGATATCACCTTCTCAATGAAGATGTCGTAGCTGTAATAATTGTCCTTGTTTTTTACAGTCCAGTCCGCGGGAACCATTATTTTGAAGCCGAACGGGCTTATCGCCTTGAGTTTGCCTTGAAGCTTTTTGGGCTGGAGAACAGGCCTGATTATGGAAAGGCTTTCCAGCATGGCCTTGTATTCGGTTGAGAGAATGCTTTTCAGGGCTTCGTTGCTGCCGGTTATTAATTTCAGGAAATAAACGTTTCCCAGGGCCTCGATCAGCGTTCCGAAGTAAATGAATTTCGCCTTACCGCCCTTGTTGGAAATGACCCATTGCGTAAAGTACGCCTTGAAAGGCGGTGAAAGGTCAAGGGAATTTATTTTATCTTTTTTATGGACGACATAATTACTCTCTTCTTGTTTTAGCTTCCAGTCAAACGCGTCTTTCAGCGTTCCGTTAAGGGGTGAGACGTATTCCCACTGCAGGAGGGAGTCAAGCTTTGTTTTCTTGGATGCCGTCCAGGCATAAACGGGGCCCTGCTGTTGAGCTTTCCACCCTTCAGGAGCAGTGATCCGCACGTTTCCTATTGTCAGGTCCCCCGCGGACAGCACGGTATTTGCCAGTAAAATCAATAAAACCAGACAGCTTTTTACAGTTCTCATAACTTCCCCCTTAACACGGCATTTAAAATCCTATTGATAAGGGTAATGCTTTTATAACCGGGATGCAAACAAATTCGGGCGGTTACGGAGTTTTCAGGACAGGATGAGAAACCTTATAACAGCGGCTTACGCAATCTTTTCAAGATTCCGGACGGTTAAATCCCCGAATTCGGCCGTGGAGAGAGATGTCGCGTTTTCATCCGCATATTCAGCGATATCATGGGTTACATGGCCGTCGCGGTAAATCCCGTCCATCGCTTCCCGCACCAGCCGTGCTTCCGTCTCCAGGCCGAATACCTTTTCAAGAACCAGGGCAGCGCTCCCGATCATGGAAAACGGGTTGGCGATGTTTTTCCCCGCAATGTCGCAGGCCGACCCGTGCGCCGGTTCGGCATAACTTTTTTCCGGACCCAGGCTCAATGAGGCCATGAATCCGAGGGAACCGGGCAGGGCACCCATCTGGTCTGAAAGAATGTCTCCCAGCATGTTTTCGGTCAGGACGATTCCATTGAACCGGCAGGGATCCTTCACCATCTGGAACGCGGCATTGTCCACGAGCATGGACACGCACTCCACGTCGGGGTAGTCTTTTTTTACCTCGTCTATAATCCTGTTCCAGTAGCGGCTGGTCGCCAGCACGTTCGCCTTGTGGATATGCGTCAACCGCACTCCTTTTTCCCGAGCGGCATTGAAGGCGTACCGGACGATCCTTTCCACCTGGTCCCTGTTATACGTGCAATTGTCCTCCGCGTATTGAAACATGGTCTCTTCCCCTTCCGTCCTTGACCCGAAGTAAATGCCCCCTACGAGCTCGCGGATCATGAGGATATCTATGGCGCCGGTGAAAACACTTTCCTTTAGCGGTGAATAGCGGAAGAACGACGGGGTGACGGTGACGGGTCTCAAGTTGGCGTACGTGTCGTACCTTTTTCGGAGGGACAGTACCGCCCCTTCCGGGCGTTTGTCCGCCGGGATTGTCGAAATTTCATCAACGGGCAGACCGATGGGGCCTTTCAGGATGACATCGGCGTCATCGCAGGCCTCTTTCGTTGCATCGGGAAAAGGATTCCCGTGCTTGAAGTAGGCACCCGCCCCGAAATCGGCATACACGAAATGAAAGCCGTGGCCGAATAAACCGGCCACGGCCCTTAATACCTTGACTGCCTGTTCCGTGATTTCCGGACCTATTCCGTCGCCCGGTAAAACACAGATCGTTTTATCAATACTTTGCGTCCGCATACTCCACCCATCCCCCGGCTTCAACCAGTGCCTTGTCGAATCCGGAAATGGAAAAAGGCACTTCCTTTGTCGATGCACCGGACTTGAAAACAAACACATTCCTGGAAAGATCGGTTGCCAGTTCCGTTTCTTTACCGGCGAATTCCTTGAAAAGGTCATCCACCGTTTTTTCAGGTAATTCACAGGCGATCATTCCGCAGTTGTACATGTTCTGCCTGAATATGCGGGCAAAGTTTTCCGCGATAACCAGGTTGATACCGTTGACTTCCAGTGCCCACGGCGCATGTTCACGCGAGGAACCGCAGCCGAAATTGGCCCTTGTGACAACCACCTTTTTTTCAGCGACATCCCTTTTCGGATCAAAGCCTTCCAATGTCAGGTCTTCCAGAAGAAATGACTTTAACGCTTCCTTAGTAATTTCAGTGAGATACTTGGCGGGAATGATCTCATCCGTATTGATATCGGACCTGTTTAAAAATAAGACTTTTCCGTTAAATTCCTTCATCGTTATTTCCTCCCCTTGTACAAAGATGAATTGGTGATTGTCCCTTTGATGGCCGTGGCCGCAGCGCTTGCCGGGCTCATTAAGTGGACCATGCCGCCTTTGCCCATCCTTCCGTTGAAATTCCTGTTAGTGGTCGAGGCGCAGACTTCCCCGTTGGCCAGCACGCCATTGCTCATGCCGAGACAGGCGCCGCACGTGGGATTGGTCACGCAGAAACCGGCATCCATAAAGATCTGGATGAGACCTTCCTTCAAGGCCATGTCGAATATCAGCGGTGTGGCCGGTGATACCACGGCCCGTACCGCGTCCGCTATCTTATGGCCCTTCACTACCGATGCGGCGATCCGGAGATCCTCGATGCGTCCATTGGTACAGGACCCCAGGTATACCTGGTCCACCATGGTTCCTTCCATTTCCTTCACCGTTTTTACCTGGTCCGGCTTGTAGCCGAACGTGACTACCGGTTCCATGCCGGAGGCGTCCAGTTCGATTGTCTTTTCATAGACGGCATCCGGGTCCGCCTTCCATTGGCTGTACGCTTCCAGGGCCGCCTTTTTGTCCTTGAACCCGTCCTTGATAAACGGCCAGAGGTATTCCACCGTCGTCATGTCGGGATAGCAGATGCCCGTTGTACCGCCAGCCTCGATGGCCATATTGCAGAGTGTCATGCGTGATTCCATGCTCATCGCATCGACGGCCGGTCCGGTAAATTCGATTACCTTGTCCGTTGCCCCATTGACGGTCAACTGCCTGATGATGGTCAGTATGACGTCCTTGGCATACACGCCTCCTGGCAGTTTCCCTTTCACGGTTACCTTGATTGTTTTCGGTTCCTTGAACGTGCAGATGCCTTTCAGTATCCCGACCTCCAAATCAGTGGTGCCTATGCCGGCGGCAAACGCGCAGAAGGCCCCGTGCGTGCAGGTGTGCGAGTCGCCCATGATGACGGTGTAGCCGGGCCGCACGAATCCTTTTTCGGGAAAAAGCGCGTGGCAGACACCGTTCCGGCCGATGTCGAAGAAGTCCTTTATTTTGTGGCGCCTTGCCCACTCCCGCATGATCCTGCCCTGTTCCGCCGTTTTTGAATCCTTGGCCGGCGTGACGTGGTCGATGACGGCCTTGATCCTGTCCGGATCGAAAACACGGTCTTTCCCCCGTGCTGCCAGGTCATTGATTGCAATGGGGGTCGTGATCTCGTGGCAGAAAACGGCGTCCAGCCTGAGAACGCTGGTACCCCCTTCCAGGGTATCGATCCTGTGCGCGTCAAAAATTTTTTGTGCTGTTGTTTTACCCATAATTACCTCCTTGCAATGGTATAAAAACATCTTTTTTTCATAAAAACAGGTTGTTTTGGATGGACCTTATTTCAGATACTCCATCCTCGGCGGCGTACTGATCCACACGGCCTTGAGAACCGTTTTTCCCCGGTTAATCAGCTTATGGGGAATACCTGAGGAAAAGGAGATGGCATCCCCTTTCCCGAGCTGGTACGTGGCGTTTCCATACTCCAGTTCACCTGTGCCCTGGAGTATGAACCCGAGCTCCCGGCCGGCATGGCCGTAGTCCCGTTCACCCTTTTCGCCTTCCGGCTCCATACTCAGCAGGAACGCCTCGATGCTGTGCTCTTCTTCCGGGTCATGGATCACGGAAAGCTGTTCGTATTTGACCGTTCCCGCCATGATCACTTTCCTGTCCGCCTCGTGGATCAAGACCGCCTTTTTTTCCTTTTTAAAATTCGTAAAAAGGTAGTCAAAATCCAGTTCAAGGATTTCGGCCAGGGTCATGAGCGTGTCAATCGAGGGTGACACCTTGTTCCGTTCTATCTGGGAAATCATGCTTTCCGTCAGACCGGCCGATGCCGCCACCTGTTTCAGGGTAAGTCCTTTCCTTTCGCGGACTTCCCTCAGTTTTTCTCCGAATTTATATTTGATACCCAATTTAAGTATTATTTAACCTTCTTAAATTATAATAAAGTATAGGTATTAAAAAGTCAAGCCTGAATTTAATTTTTTTTTACTGCCACGAAGCTTTCTATTTTTTACATTATAGGCATAATTCTTCAAATTATTGGGTTTTTAACCGTTTTTGATACAATTTCAGGTCTATTCATGAAAAAAGAGAAGCTTCGCGAAAGTATTTAAAAAAAACCGCCCTGTTTCATGCAAAACAGGGCGGCCGGAAATAATAGATAAGCAAAGAGGAGATTATTCCTGATAAATCTGGAATTCCCAGAGCGAGTATCCCCACTGGGTTCCGCGCTCCGTTCCGTACATGCGGACATAACGGCCTGAATAACCTGTAAAGGTGATATTGTCCAGTCCGCCGTCACCGCTTGTTGTGGAGTATATTGTTGTCCATGTCGCATTATCCGGGGATATCTGGAGCTGGTACGATTTTCCGAAAGCCGTTTCCCATTCCAGGCCCACGCGCCGGATCGTGTATGTGGCGCCCATATCCACAGTTATCCAGGAGGGGTCTGCGAATGCCGAACTCCAGCGGGTGCCGTTATTGCCATCCACGGCGTTTGAACCGGGGAAGTCATTGTTTTCTGAAGAGGATACGGTAACCGGCTTTTGATACGCGAGATTTGAAATGATTCCCGTAACCGTGGGAGTTGGAACGGGAGTCGGTGTGTTCGTCGGGGTTGCCGTTCTTGTCGGGGTATTGGTTGGTGTGGAGGTTGCGGTGGCCACCGCGCCGTCCATCACGTATATATATGTTTCCCAGATGGAGTAACCCCAGGCGGTAGTTCTGGACGTTCCGTACATCCTCACATACCTGTAAGCGCCGTTCAATGCGGTCGTAATGATATTGTGGTTTGCCTGGCTTGTGTTCGTTACCGTTGCGATGGTTGTCCATGTGCTTGTGTTTGTGGAACCCTCGATCCTGTAATTGGCCGCGCTTGCCACTTCCCAGTCAATTTCTATCCGGGATAAGGTCTTTGCCGATCCAAGGTCCCAGTAGATCCATTGGGGATCCGAACCCTGGCTGCTTTCCCAGCGGGTACCCGTATTATTGTCATACGACAGTTCCGGTCCCGTTATGGAAGAAGAGGCCGCTGATGAGACTATTGACGCCAGGACAACGGAGCCCGAAGGCGTTGTCGGGGTCGGCGTCCTTGTCGGCGTATTGGTCGGGGTTGCGGTATTCGCAGCCGTTGCCGTTCTCGTGGGTGAGTTGGTTGCCGCCGCCGTATTCGTGGGTGTGCTTGTGTTTGTCGGCGCTGCGGTTGTATTGCCGCCGCCCGTTCCATACAGTTCCCATTCCGCTATCTGCAGTATCGTGCCCGCGTTGTTGTTCATGTTCAGCCTGTAATAATTATAGGAGGCGGAGTTTGAGAAGGAGAATGTCCTTGTCTGGAAGCGGTTCGGGAAATCTTCGCCGCTGCGTGAATCGATTGTTGTCCATGTGGAGCCGTTTGTCGATCCCTGCAATGTCCAGCTGTACGGGTCCCGGTCAGGTACGTCATTTGCCGAAGTTATCGTGTACTGCGTTATTACTGAAAGGGCGCTCTGGGTAAACTGCACCCAGCCGGAAGCATGGAATGTCAGGTATTTCGTATTGACGTTATTGTCAATCAGTTTCGTTATGTCTTCACCGGACGGTGAATCGGTATACTGCGCGGAGATTGTCCCGCCCAGGTTTGTTATATCGGTCAGATTGGCAGGAGGTGTCGGCGAAGGAGTAGGTGTCCGGGTCGGGGTGTTCGTTGCCGGGATGTTTGTATTGGTCGGGGTCGCCGTCGATGTTGCCGTGGGACCGGTACCTGACCGGTAGAGAACGCTGTCGGGAATGAACTGCTTGGCAATTCCGGGACCCTGATAACGCACTTCGAGGAGTTCGCCGCCCCCCTTTTCAAAGAAGGTAACTTCGATGGCATGGTTCCCGGTGGATAAGGAAACGGTTCCGGACTGCTCCTGGGCGCCGTGCAGCCCGTCATTGTTGACTATCTGCGCGCCGTTTATGTACAGTTTGCTTCCGTCATCGGAAGACGTATAGAATGTATAGGTTCCGGCCGTGGTTATCGAAATGTAACCTGTAAACCGGAATCCGAAGTAATCATTGACATTCCTTGCACTGATATCAAAGTTGGCAAGAGTTCCCGAAGCCACAGGACTCAGTGAATTGAAATCGGGTAAAGCATCCCAATTGCCCTCGTAATACTGGTAGTTTACGCCATTTGTACCGGGTACCGGTGTCGGTGTTGCGGTGACGGCTGCCTGCGTGTGGGTCGGCGTAGGTGTCGGCGTCCTTGTCGGGGTGTTTGTCGGCGGCGGTGTCGGGGTACTGGTACTCGTACCCGTGCCGGTGGAATAATACACGTTATCGATGTCGAAGGTTTCATTCGCCAGGCAGGTGCCGTCATTGAGGAACATCAGGTACTGTATTACCTGTGAAAAGTCGATGCCGTAGCATTGGCTGGCTGGAATCGATATGGTATGCCAGTTGCCGTCATTCACATAGCCGAATTTCGACAGTTTGTAATAGCAATCATACCCGTTCGCTGACATGAGACTCACCTTCAGCTGTGTGGATGCCCTGGAGCGGATATCGAAATTGATCGTGCTGTTCCGGAATGCGGAGAGGTCCCGGGCCTTGGTGGAGATGCCGAAGCCCATCCATCCCGCGCTTCCCGTCGTTACCCGCCATCCCGTCGAGCCTTCCCTCGCCGCCGCGGGGTCATCATTAATCGTTACCGTACTTTCCCACGAATCGAGGTTGGCGCCGTTGTCAAATACATTGTATCCCGTGTTCGTGTCGCTGTTGATGCAGATTTTCTGCCCGCCGGCGACAACGGGGATGTTGTATGTATCGCTTCCTGTCGTCCAATAGATGTCGTCCAGGTAAACGACCTGTCCGGCCGTTGTACCCTGGTCGTTCATGAACATAAAGTAATGCGTGATCATGCTGAAATCGGTACCGGCAAGATCGGCCATGGGAATTCGGACCGTGTGCCATTGCCCGTCGTTTACATACCCGTTTTCTGCCGAGAGCGTGGCCCATCGTGCCGTACCGCCTCCGTATTCCAATCCGGCCTTGAATCCGCACGTGGCCGTTGTTTTTATCTTGAATGTGAGGTAAGTGTTCTTATAGTTCAGCAGGTTGTCGCCTGTGGCCGGGCCCATGACGCCCAGTCCCATCCAGCCTGCATTATTGATCGTAAGCTGGTAGCATTCGGAGCCTTCTCCTCCGGCACCCGGATTTGCGGTGGCGAGGGAGAACGTGTCCGCCCAGATGTTGAACGTGGCCCCGCGGCTGTAAACGTCGCGGCCCTGGTGTGTTTCCGTGTAGATGGAGATGGTTTGATCGGCAGGGGGTGAAGAGGGGAGCACCAGCGAGGTGTCCGTGTACACCCTTACCCAGTCGATCAGCCAGCTCTGCGGCATGGGAGCCGTTACCTGGGAAGCATCGGTGATGGCCGGTGACCAGAAAGTCCCGCCTACGCCTGAACCGAGGATGATAAAGAACGGGAAATTAAAGGCCTTGCTGCCGCTTGGATCGCCTATACCCAGCGTGGTTACCGTGATGCCGTCGAATTTCAGGGCGAGTTGCGTCGGTGTCCAGTCCATTTCGTAGATATGCCAGTCGTCGGCGAGTCTCTGGTTGTTTATGTAGGTGTTGCTCACATCGCCGGGACCGGTGTAATCGGCTGAAGTAACATACCAGTGAAGGCTGGAAATGACGGTCCTGTCGCCTATTTCCCCGCCGTTTCCACCCATCAGTTCGACGATGTCTATTTCGCCGCATTTGGGCCAGGTATTATCCTTATAATTGTTGCCTAAAAGCCAGAATCCGGGCCATACACCCAAACCGTACGGCATCTTGATTTTAGCGGCAACCTTGCCGTAACGCGCGGCATACCGTCCGAACGTGTTGATACGGCCCGTGGTAAACTGTTTGCCCAGGTAGTCTTCCCGGATCATCTTCAGGTTGAGGATACCGTCCTGAATAAAGATATTTTCAGGCCTGTCCGTACAGTACGCAAGGGACCCGTTCGTGTCAGGCATGACTTCTATCTGCCATTTGGAGAGATCCAGGTTGGGGCCCTGGAATTCATCGGACCACTGAAGCGTCCATGGGGCACCGGGATTGAAACTGTCTGAATAGGGGCTGGAAAAAGCCTGATTCAGGGGGACAACCAGGCATAAAACCATGATTAATAGCCACAACCAGTTTGCATTTCGTTTTTTCATCTATACTCCTCCTATTATTACTTAACTATTTTTCCCTTTTCTCATAAGAGGTAATTCAAATAACCAGGTTGTCTACCATAGTATAGACGGTTTTTAAAATTTTCCTCTATTTAAAACATATCTCTAAAAAGTCACGCGGAAAATATGAATTTTTTGTGATTTATAGCATAGATTTGTTAAATTCAGCTTTTTTTTCAGGAAAATTACAAAAAATGATACAATGAAATCGTATTCAAAAAATTATTTGTCCAAAATTTGGTTTTCAGTCTTCCCAATCCCAGAAAAAGTCTTTGTTTGTCAGTTCCGGTTCATCAGCTTTTTGTCCGGGTGGCAGGGATTCCTTTTCTATAATTTTCAACTGCTCTTCCAGATCTTTGGTTTCACCCAGCCAATATTCCCGGGTTCCGAAATGGGGGAAGGCATTTTGAAAGGAGAGGTCTTCCCAGCGCCTGGCAATCCAGGATGAGTAATGAATGAAACGCAAGGCGCGCAGGGGTTCGATGAGCTTGAGCCAAGCGTCCTCAAAATCATTGAAACTCCGGTAATTTTCAACAAGCGACCTTAGTTGACCCTTTCCCGTTTTATCATTGGGAATAAGCATCCAAAAGTCCTGCACTGCGGGTCCCGTGTAAAAATCGTCGAAATCAAGGAAATAAAAACCGCCGTCCCTGAACAATAAATTGCCTATATGACAGTCACCATGTATTCTATAAAAGGGAACATCCTTGGAATATTCGTCGTAGATCCCGCACACCGCGGTAACCGCTTCGGTATACCGGTTTTCGAGGTCTGACGGAATCATTGACTGTTCAAGAAGGAACGCCAGAGGTTTCCTTCCCAGGTTATCAGAGGTTAAGGCCAGGCGTCCGGGCGCCTGTTTTGTTTTTCCGACCGCGTGAATCCTTCCCAACAGCCTGCCGAGTGATTCTATTTGTTCCCGGGAGAACTCGTCTACGCACCTGCCTCCCGTCCGGGGCCAGACGGCATAATACAGGTTTTCTATCTCCGAAACGGTGGACCCGTTTGAAAGCGATAAGGGGGCACAGACCGGTACTTCCGCGGTCTGCAGGTCCAGAAGGAATTCGTGTTCTTCGAGTATCTGCTGCCTGTTCCACCTTCCCGGCCTGTAGAATTTGACCACCACGTGGCTTCTGTCGGTGAGCTCCAGGTCATAGACGCGGTTTTCCATGCTGTTCAGCTTGATGCACAGCCCCGTAGTTATGAATCCCTCTTTCTCGGCGGAGTCCATAATCGTTTGAGGCGTCAGCCTGTAAAAGAATTCATGCTGGTCCACTTACCATCCTCCCGGGTTACTTCATAGCCGTTTGACCGGAACGGCAGTATTTTAACACGGTAAAAGGGCATTGTTCAATATGGGGGGAATTCAGGCAGTAAAAACCGCCGATAAGGATCGCTATTGCGATCCGGTGTCCTGTGCGCAAGCAAGACGAGTGCGCCGATGGAAGAATTTTTATAATAATATTTGAAAAACATATTGCAAACGGTTATGGCGCTAATTACACTTTATCCAGATCTATTTTTAAAGATCTATTATGTCATTTGTTCCCATGGGAGGGATCTATGAAACGGTTATGCGTTTTTGTTATTTTGGCATTTCTCTTGATTATACCCGGACTTTTTGCCGAAGAAACGGGTGCTTATGATCCGGCGGAAGACGATGTTCTGGGTGTTGCGGAAGCTGACTTGCTGCAGAAACTGGGCAACCCGGACGATACGTATTCGGACGAAAAGGGATTCTTCGAAGCAATCCATTTTTATTATGGGGATGACGATGGCCTGGCATTTTACTATATCAGGCAGGGCAAGGTGTACGCTGTCGCGGGATTAACGGGTTTCGAAGGGGAAGGGGAAGCGGCGGTAATCAAGAAAACAGGTGCGGCCATTGAAAAAGCCGGTTTCAAGAAGGACAAGCGCATAAATAATCCTTCCGATAAAACGGATGTTTTATACTACAATGCCAAGGCAAAAGAATTCATTTATCTGTTTTCAGCCGTTGCTGAAGAGGAAGACCTTGTATACCTGGTCCTTCTTTATTCTTCAGATTTGAAACAGGTTGAGGGAATGGCGGACATCCTCAAGTCCGTCATGAGCGGGACATACAGCGATATGATGGATGAAGAAGATGAGGAATGGGAGGAGGAAGAATGGGGAGGGGCCTGATTTTTTTTTAAAACCAGGGACTTAAGGCGTATCCATTTACGTTAATCCGTACCGGATAAGAGGAAAACCCGGCGGTTCATCCGATGCGTTCGTCTCCGGCAACATGAAGACCGTGGATATCAGGGCGGACCCGGGGGTGGTAAAATAAAAAACATTTTTTGCCGCATCCTTTCATTTTCGATTTTATTTCGATTCGAAGAAGAACGGCCGTGCCGTTCTTCGGCCTTCTCGGTGAATACCGGATAACGGACATCGAGATCGGCAAGGACAGGGCCGTTGTCCTTATAGAATCAGAGGAGGCAAGTCCGCGTTTCAATGGATAGATTCCCGTTTGCCAGCCTAACGGTGGAGGCGGCCCGTAAGTTGGGATTTTACATAGGCAACGACGTTTGAGACGATCTTACCGATGATTTCGTCGGGGATGCCGTCCGCAAATTTTGATTTGAACCGCATGTCGCAACTCGGATTCACGTAATCGATGACCACGTACCGGCCTTTTTCCGTCTTCGCGATTTCCGTGGAAAAAAATTTCAGCCGGGTGATGCCGGCGATTTTTTTCACGATGGCAAATAGCCCGGCAAGGTCGTATTTGACGATCTCTTCTTCGGAAAGGAGCGCGTAGACATGGGTCGTTTCATTCCACCAGACGCACTGAATCAGGCCGCAGATGTAGAATCCCCGGAACCAGAAATGCCTCCCGTCGCACACGTGCGGTTTGATCTTCTCCTGAAGGAGGTATTTGGCGGACTTGAATTCCTGGCGCGCGGCGAGTATTTCATACAGCCGTTCGGCGCCATTGACCACCCCGATCCCGCCGCCGCTGATGCTGGCCGGCTTGATGATGAAGGAACGGCCCAGCCTGGACAAATCCTCCAGCGACAGGTAGCATTTTTCGGGTGAATCGTAGGGTGGGAGAATCAGGGTGAAGGGGGTGTTGAGGCCGTGTGATATGAACTCCAGGTGCATTGTCGCCTTGTCCATAGCCCACTGGACCAGATCGATCGGTTCCAGGACAAGTGTGCCCCGCTTGACGGAGAGAATCTGTAATTTCACGAATTGGCTCGAGGTGTCAGAGGCGCGGTCGAGAAGGTATTGAAAGGAGAGCTCCCCTTTTTCCATCCGGGAATAAACTTCTTCCAGGTTCCGGGACCACACGGTAAAAGTCGTCAGTCCTTCCTTTGCCGCTTCCTCCTCAAGGAGTTTGAAGAAATCCGCGTCATATTCCCAGTCCGAGGCCATTGCAAGGTGATAATTACCATTTAATTCTCTCATAAAATATACACCAGAGGCAGTATAAAGGGGATGGACGAGGATGTCAAAGGCTTGAACAGCGGATGGCCAATATCGAGTGATGCCGGCGAAGACGGGAAAATATATTTTTTATTGGAAACATGTTTGCGTTTGCCTTTAAAACGGAATTATGCAAGCATGCAAAGGCACAAAACACCGTATCGCACTAGAGATCCTAATCGGAGGTTCAGATTTGGTAAATCCCAACTATGTCCCGTTATCATCAAACTCCCGGTAACGCTTGAACCCCTCTATGAATTCATCCATCTTTTTAACCCCGAACAGGTAGATGTCCTTGCCCGTGACGATGACGGCGCATTCACCCTTTTGTTCGATGGTCACCATCGCGGTTTTGCCGTTTTTCAAAGTGTACCGGCCTATCGCCAAATCACCTATGGCGACACCATGTACCCTCATTCCCGGTGCGTATTCCGATTCGGATATATCGGGGACGAGGTATGCCTTTTGGATGTCCCGCCATTTGATTGAGAATTCTCCGTAAGTGTCGGCTGTTATTCCCGACTCGTTGATCATGATATGGGAATCCTTGTAGAAAAAGAACAGGAGAATCCCGGAGACGATGACAACAGCCGCAATGATACTCACCTTCATTACCGGCTTTCCCTTTTTCAAAAGCACGGCAGAAACGGCAATGACCGCTACCCCAATGAAAATCCAGAGTATCCAGTCATTCTTCGGCAGAATGATCTCCATGATTTTACTCCTTCCGGACCAATAATGCTTTTTCTTCCGCTATCCGTATGCGGGCTATCGAACCCGAATTGAACTGGAGATAGTCTGCCAGGATACCGTCGCTGAATATCACGCCATTGCTGGCCATATTGGATTCAAGCAGGAGTTCGGTCCCCCTGGGAATTCTGCCCGCCGTTATCGTTGCCTGCGATGTTTTACTGATAAACGGCTCACGCACGATAAACACGAGCTCCGAGGTGTCCATGGGCATGGGGTCGACCTTGTCCAGTTCATAGCCCGTTACAAAACGGCTTATCCCGGAAGCCATGTTGTAGAGGGAACTGAGCCATCCCGTTGAACCGGCGCCTGTCGATACGATGATGCCGCTGGAGGAATGGTTCTCCGACAGGCCTTCGAACGTGATTTTATACCTGGCCGATGAATGGTTGGAAACGCCGATGAAAAGATCGTTGAACGCCAGGAGCCTCTGCCCGTCATTCAGTATCGCCGCGGCCATGGTGACCTCCTGTACGGAATGCGTACCGTCAACGACGCTTTTAAACGCCCCTTCAAACGTTTCCGCATTGAACGGTAAAAGGATACCGTCAAACCTGTTCTGATCCGGATTCACCGCGATGATCGGGATGTTGTTCACGTATTTGGCCGTATTGGCCACAAGCCCGTCCTGTCCCACCACGATAACAATGTCTTTTTCGGTAAAGATATTGTTCGGCAGGAACGAACGTTCGATGACCTTTGTCTTCATCTGCCCCGATGCGATTTTTTCCAGGAGGGAAACGGTTCTCAGATAATTTTCATGCTCCTCCTCGTAATCGGCAAAGTCGCTTTCATACATGTTCTTTAACTGCGTCTGGGTGAGAATTTTTTTTTGCTTCGGCTTCGGCTTCCCGGCAAACTTCTTTTTTTTAGCCGGCGCCTGGACCACCTCGTCCTCTTCCGGGTAAATTGCTTCATCCGTTACATCATACATGGCTTCTTCACCCGTGTCGAACAAATCCTCTATCGCAATATCCTCTTCGTCCGCTTCCTGTTTTGAATAGAACTGCGCCTTGTTCTGCGCTATGTAGAATTTGGCCTGGGATTGCGTGTTGAACCGTTCGATGAGTTGTTCCAGCCGTGTTTTGCTTTTCACGATAACGGCCGTTTCCTTGAGGGCTTTCAAGCCGGGCTCCTTTTTTACCCTGTTATTTCTGCGGATAGGCCTGTTGGGTCAAAGACTGAAGCAGGTCCGGCGTGATGTTGAGGTTGTTGATGTTTTGCGCCTTTTCCGCCAGTTCCCTGAAAGCCACGGCTATGTTTGACTTTGGATCGTTTCCCTCCCGCTGGAGCATCATGAGGATCTTCCAGTCGATGCCTTTATACGGGGTAAGCGTCGTATTGATGGCATAGCCTTTGGCATCCGCTTCCTTGCGCATGTTTTCCGACTGCATTGTGATTAAGTCCTTTTTCTGTTTTTCAACGGCAATATCCGCCTCCATTTTCATTTCCCTGATTTTCCGCTTGTTCTCTTCGGCGAGAACTTCCGACTCGGCCTTCTTTTCCGCTATCTGCTTCTTTTTTTCCTCAACGGCAATCTCCGTGTCCAGTTCGCTTTCCTTGATCTTTTTTTCCTGTTCCACGGCAAAGTTCCTTCTCGTGTATATGGCCTGGTCCGCTTCCTGCTGGAGGGCTTCCCTCGTTGTCGTTTCCAGCGCCTTGGCCATTTCCGGCGAGGGCTTTACCGCAACGACATTCACGCTGATCGGGACAATGCCCAGGATCCTGACGGCATTGGATGTTTTCAGGCCTTCCGAGATCTGTGTTTCAATTTCCTTTGCCTTTCTCAAGGCATCCTTTAAGGCGAGCTTTTGAATGAACGAAGAGGTGGCTGTCTGGGCTTCATTGATGAGTCTTTGATCGAGTTTTTGGGGATCCTCTGTTTTATAATCGCCCTGCTGGGTCACGGTAAAATCAAGAAACTCGGCCAGCTTGCCTGGATCTTCGATTTTATACGTGATCTGCCCCTGGATGGATATGGACTGGTAGTCAGCCGTGGAATTGTTGAATATGAAAGGAATGTCCTTGCTTCCCATGGGAATGGCTACGATGGATGAAGAGGGCGCATAATAGTAAAAGGCCAACCCTCTCCCCTTTTTCCTGATTTTTCCCTTTTTATAGAGGATAACATGATTCATCGAATCGAATTTTATGTATCTTATGCCAAACATTTTTACCTCCATCGTTTTACGTCTTAATATTTATTTTAAGATTTTATCCGGCTAAATTCAATAAAACAAATGGGGAAAGAAAAAAAAGGGAGACGGATCACCTTGAAAATATCATTAATACGATTATTATTTCTATCATGGATTTGCGTGTTATTATCACCGGGGCCACCGGTCTTCTTGGGCGGGCCGTTTATAATGAATTTAGTGCCTGTCCTGATTACCGTGTGACCGGTCTGGGTTATAAGCGGGCGACACCGCCCCTCGTTTCCATGGACCTGACGGACCCCGGTACGGTTCGGCATTTCCTGGCCGATGCTGAACCGGATATATTGATTCATTGCGCGGCTGAGCGGAAGCCGGATATAAGTGAAAAGGAAGCTGAAGGCACCTATAACCTGAATGTCCGTGCCACGGAAACCATTGCCGAATCCTGCAATGAAGCGGGTGCCTTCCTTGTTTATATATCAACCGATTATGTTTTCGACGGCACTTCCCCGCCGTATGATGAATCATCAAAAACGAATCCCCTCAATAATTACGGAAAATCCAAGCTTTCGGGAGAAAAAGCGGTACGGGACCAGTGTCCCGATTCGGCATTACTGCGGGTTACATTGCTGTACGGTGGTGAGGAAACACCCGGTGAATCGGGCGTTTCCATAATAGCGGGAAATGTCGTATCCGGTAAAAATCTGGTTATGGACAACTGGCAGGTGAAGTACCCTCTTTTTACGCCTGATCTTGCTGTTGTGATACGGGAACTGGTGGAATATCGTATCGATCATCCGGACTTTCACGGGATTTTTCATTGGTCCGGTGACAGACCGTACACTAAATACGAGATGGGCCATGTCGTGGCGGACATTGCCGGTATTCCCCTCTCAATCCTTAAGCGGAATAACGAACCGCCTACCGGTGCACCCAGGCCAAAGGATTGCCATCTCAATTGCTCGAAACTTGAGAAATTTGGAATGGGCCGTCACTCGGATTTCAGAGAAAATGTCCGTCTCATGATGAAACGTTTTGGATATATATAAGCTATTTGCCTTTCGGAGGTTCATACCTTTCCATATACCCGATCAATTCACCCTGACCGTTGCGAACCGCGCGCATGTATGTCCTGTGCCGTTCATTATCCGATATCATTTCTTCCTCTGTTCCGTTTTTCAATGCTTTAAAAATTTTTTTGATCGCGGCGCACGAGTTTTCATTGTGGCAGTGAAAGATGCTTTTACCGGTTATGCCGCCCCATTTGGCGAAATTTTTTTCAGCCGGCTTGTTCGCATAACGTATTGTGTGCGATAAATCAACAAAAACCACGGGATCGTGCATGCTGTCAAGGATTGCCCTTAATAATTCCGGTTCTTCCATGACGGGCAATTTAAACATTCTGCATAAAATAGTCAACCAGCATGAAAAGTGGAAATTTTTTATATTGATCTATATTTTCTGGAATCAGGACAATTTTTGTGATATTATTCTTTAAGAGCTAGCTTAATATAAACGGAAGGAGTGTTATTAATGAAAAAAATACTGTGTATTGCTGTCTGCATATTTCTTTTCACCGTTCCGGCCCTGATGGCCGAGAACAAGCCGCCGAAAGCGGTGTTGAAAAAGGGGGATGTGAAGAAATTCCTGAAAACCTTTCCCTCATTGTACAAGGACCTGGAGGACCTGGGCATGGCATACAACAGTGAATCCGGCGATGTGGCTGTCCCGAAGGCGATCGAGGCAAACGCAAAATTCATGGCCCTTTTAAAGAAAAACGGCTGGGATAAAACGTTTTTTCAGAAAATGTCCGTGATCCTGGCGGGTCTCTCGGTGATCGTCTATGACCGGGAAGCGGCAGAAGCCAATCCCGAGATGGCGGCGGCTATCGAGGAAATCGAAGCCAATCCCGGCTTGAGCGCAGCCATGAAAAAGAAGATGATTGACCAGATGAAAATATCCATGGGAGCAATGGAAACGCAAAGTGAAGTAAGCAAGAAACAAATCCATCAGAAAGACCTGGCTATGATTGAGCCTTATGCCGATGACCTGGTCGAAATGCTTGATTCCCTGGAGGACTGATTAAAAACTTATAATTAATATAGAAAGATAACAGCCCTTCACTCAGAATAATCGGAGGCAAAATCATGTACAATCCGGTCAAAGTGTATGCATTGATTCCCCTGGTCCTGTTTCTCATTATTACGGCCTGCTGCTGTGCGGAAGAGACTGCCTACCGGGGCGCCGTGTGGCAGAAGGGGAAAGAAATAAAATTCGCGGGTCTGCCGGTCCTGGAACCGGGGGAGGAAACTTTTAACTACTACCAGGGAGTATTGTGGACAAAAGGAGAGAATGTTCATTGGGTGGTGGACAATGGTAAAAAACAATACGCTCTTCTCCGGTGGAATGCGATTACAGGAAAAACCGAACGGGTGTGTAAATCGGACTCGCGTATCCGGGGCGCAGCTTATGTACCGGAAGAAAACACCCTTATTCTTAGGAAAACTTCCGTTATCGAATTTTACGATAACAATACATTGGAACCGGTCCGGTCAATGCCCTTTGAACGGATAGATTACTGGTGGCAGGATATAACAGTACAGGACGGCCGTCTTTATGCCGTATCGGGGGAGGACGGCATCGCTGTTTTCAATCTTGCCACAGGGGAAAAACTGAAAACCCTGAAATACGGGAAAGAAAAGGTCCAGCGTCTTTTTCCCGCCGGAAACAAAAAACTCTGGCTCTGGTCCTCCTACTGGGGAGCCCGGCTCTATCTTTACAATACCGAGACGGGGAAAATAGAGCTGGAAACCTTTTCCAATCTGGGGCACAGGCTTTTTTTCATGGCAAGCGCGGCGGATGACGGCTCTCTCGGGATTTACGATCCTGACGGAAAGGTTTTTACGCGGCTTATCCACAAGGGCCGGATGTGGATCGACACGGGCAGGGAACATGAAATTCTGGGTGACGGGCTTGCTTACCGTGACGGACCCCTGAATGAAAAGGTTACTGCATCATTTACCATACTGCCGGCCGGGGATGAAGGCCCGGCGGAAGCGGTGTTCGCCATTCCCCTCAACAGTTTTGCGCAAAGCCTTGACCACGAGAAATTTCCTGGTGGTGGTGAATATTTTACCGATGATCTCGGCAACCGCTACGTCCGCTTTTCAATAAACGAATTGAAAAAAGGCCGGAAAATCAATTCTGTTTTTTACCAGGCCGACGTCAAGCGCTGGCAGGTCTGGTTCGATCTTGACAGGATCGTCTCGGGTGACAGAATAAATGTACCGGATAATCTGAAACAATACCTTCAGAACGAAAAGGCATTCGCATTGGACGACCCGTCGGTCAAGGCCCTGTACGCATCGCGGTTTGCAAAGCTCTTACCCCTGTCGGCCAGAATCGAGGCCATCTACAACTTTGCCAGGGATGAAATTAAAGATGTCTGGGACGAAAAAAACGATTATATGCCAGTCATCATCAAGCACATGCACGGCGGGTGCACGGAGCATTCCTATTTTCAGATTGCCATGCTCCGGCTCGCAGGCCTGCCCGCGCGATTCAACTGGAATTATTTTCCCCAGGAAGAAGGCGATGAAATGGAATTCAATCACAAGTTCGCGGAGGTCTGGCTGCCCGCATCCGGCTGGGTTCCCCTCGAACCGCTTGGAAGGCGCCTCATGCCCGGGCAGACATCCAATCATCATTTTTTCTTTGCCGTGAGAAAGGCGCCGGGCAACGAGTGGTTTAAGGGGTGGGACCGCATCGGTTACTATACGGGGAAGAACGCGTCCAAGCTGTGGGAGTCGGCGCCGATCGGGGTTACATGGAAGCTGACGGTAGCCGCGGATGGCCGCTAAGGAATGCCGGCACACAGGACCCGGGTACGTCGTTATCACGCCGTACCTTGGATCCCCGACACATGCCCGCCCCCGAGGAGGTACTTTTTTGATTTGCACTCCAGCTTTCTTTTTTTTATACTTATATAGACTATGTCAACCGGTTATGTCTATG
The DNA here is from genome assembly GCA_016928415.1 of Spirochaetales bacterium. Classification (GTDB taxonomy): domain Bacteria; phylum Spirochaetota; class Spirochaetia; order SZUA-6; family JAFGRV01; genus JAFGKU01. The sequence continues at coordinate 32,158 of JAFGKU010000101.1, read as the reverse complement.
ATCCCATATTTTTAAAGCATGATAAGCCGATGCATCCTGAAAATGCCAAGCGGCTTTCTTCTATTATAGAGTACCTGACGCGAACCAGGCTCATTAACAAAATGAAGCAGGTGCCTGCCAGGCCTGCGACGGATAAAGAACTGCAATACTGCCATGTCAAGGAATACATAGACCTGATCAAGGGGACTTCCAAAAAGCCGGCTGCGCAGCTGGACCCGGATACTTATGTAAACCGGTATTCCTTTGATGCGGCCTCCCATGCTGTGGGCGGAATGATTGATCTGGTTTCGGAAGTTATTGACGGTAATCTGAGCAATGGTGTTGTCCTGGCGCGTCCGCCCGGTCACCATGCCGTTGAAGCGCAAGCCATGGGTTTTTGTCTCTTTAATACCGTGGCCATAGGCGCCCGATATGCCATTAGGGAAAAAGGCATAAAAAAAGTGGCCATTATAGATTTTGATGTGCACCACGGCAATGGCACGCATGCCATTTTCAATAAAGATCCCGCCGTCCTGTATATTTCGAGTCATCAATATCCTTATTACCCGGGAACGGGGAGCGCCAGCGAAACAGGTTTCAGTACAGGGGAAGGTACGAAAATCAACCTGCCCTTACCGAATGGTTCAGGGGAAGCGGCATTCAAACTGCTCTATGAAAAGGTCGGGTTACCCGTACTGAAACGGTTTAAGCCGGGCCTGATCCTGGTTTCCATTGGTTTTGACGCCCATTGGGCCGACCCTCTCGCGCAGGTGAATTTGAGCCTCGGTACGTATAATTGGCTGGTCCGTGAATTAATTCGTTTTGCCGGGTTACTTTCGGGGGGAAAAATCGTATTTAGTCTCGAGGGAGGATACAATACGGGAGTTTTATCTTTTGGAATGGCCAACGTGGTCAGGGCATTACTTGGCGACACGAAATTCGAGGACCCCCTGGGTGAGTCGAAAATACACGGCTCCAATGTCTCTGACCTGGTTGAGAAACTGAAAAAAATTCATAATTTAAAATAGATAATACACCCCTGATTCGTCATGAATAAACGGGGTTTTGGAGGAAAACGTATGTGGACCAAGGAGTTATTATTTTATTTATCATCAATGATGTGCATGGTTATCATGCCTGTATCCCTTTTTTCCCAGTCACCTGAACCGCTTAAAAAAGCCGAGGAGCTTATGCAAAAGGGATTGTACAAGGATGCCATCATCGCCCTTGGGCACCCCGCCCCGGCAGGTTACGAGGATTATGCGGAATATTTGAAGGCATTTTCCCATTATAAAAATAACGATATGAAATCGGCGCTTGGTATTATCGAGAATTTTGAACGAAAATGGAAAAAAAGTTCCTTTTTTCACAAGATGAGATATCTGCATGCCGAAATCATGCTCGCTGAAAAGGATTACAGATCGGCTGAAAAAATATATTCCGAAGAGGCCCTCTACCTGCTTTCCGAAGGGAGAAAAAAGGAAATAGCCGGAATCTACATGCGGTATGCCGAGAGCCTGGCCTACCAGCCGAAACCGGAAGAACTGGACCTTCCCAAACCGGATTACAACGCAGCCTACCGTTTTTACGGAGAGGCATTGAAGCTGGAAATTGCGGATGAATTAAGGGACACGGTCAAGTATAAAATGGCTAAAATGATGGAATATGCCGGGAATTATTCAAAGGCCGTCAGTGAATATAAAAGCTACCTGTCGGAATTTGATCCGGCGTGGTTCTCAAAGGCGATTTCCGGCTCTGCAGATAAAACGGTTGCGGTCAAGGGAAAGTACATTTACGATTCAAGGCTGCATCTTTCCGAATCCCTGATCAGGTCGGGTTATTACCTGGAGGGGAAAAATGAATTACATGATCTTATCACGTTGATAAAGAGGGAGGCCGGCGTGGAAGCCCTTTCCAAACCCGGCCTTCTTCCTCCCGAACAGCGGAAATATTACCGGCTGGCCTTGAGACGCATTCCTTACGCGTTCCGTTTTCCCGGCCCTTCTTCCGACTTTGAACTGGAAAGCGGGATCAAGTCTATTGATGAATTCCTGTCCCTGTTCCCTGATGATTCGATTGCCTGTACCCTGGCCTGGTATAAAGCCCAGGCACTCATTAACAGAGGCAGGACGGACGAGGCTATCCGGGCCCTGAAGGATGTGTATGAAAAAAAGGGTTTCCAGGTCAATGTCTCCGAAACGGATGAAGAGAAGACTTTTCGTGAAGAGATCGGCATCAGCGCAACCCCGGAGGAGCAGTTTGACAAGATGCAGAAGGAAGCATTGTCACAGACGGGGAACCTCTATTTTAAACAGAGGAAATTTGAGACAGCCGTCAGGATTTATTCCGATTACATATCGCGGTTTCCGAACGGTCCCCATTGGACATCCGCCCAACAGGGTATTATCGATGCGGAGTACCAGATGGGAATCGACAAGATCAATGAAAAAAATTATGCCGAAGCGGAGAAAATCTGGAATGCCTTTCTCATCAATCATCCCCTGGATGTAAGGTCCCGTCAAATCCTGTTTACCCTGGCCCAGATCCAGTACCAGCAGGGACTGGATGTCAAGGAAAAAGCCCGGGATTCCGGGAGTGATGAATTCTTCAGGAATGCCATTGCCGGTTTCAGGAAGCTTGTAGCCAAATATCCCAACACGAATGAATCTTCATTGGCCCAGCTGCGTATAGGAGAAATCCTGGAACGTGAGATCAAGGATTTTGAAGCGGCCTTGAAAGCATACAAGATGTGTAACTGGGGAAATTATGCCTATGAAGCAAGCCAGAGAGTAAACCAGATGGTGAACAAGGAATTGACGGTAAAAACAGAGAGAATTTTCAGGACAAATGAAAAAGCCCTGCTAAAAGTACAGGTAAGGAATATTGAAAAACTGAAATTGAGCACGTATAAGCTGAACCTGGAGGCTTATTTCAGGAAATTTCACGGTATAACAGGTGTGGAAAATCTGGACCTGGCCCTTATTGAACCGGATTCCGTCAGTGATGTGGCCATAACGGGATATAAACCGTATCTTCCCCTGGAACAGGAACTGGAGATACCGATGAAAGGTCCCGGCGTGTATGCCGTTAATGTCGCCGGAACGGACCTTGAGGCGACGACACTTGTCATCCGTTCCAACATCGACCTTATATTGAAATCATCCAGGGATGAGCTTCTTGTTTTTGTCCAGGACCGTTTGGCCAACAAACCTGTATCAGGCGCCAGTGTTCTAGTCACGGACGGTAACCAGGTTATCCTTGAAGGCAAAACAGGTGGTGACGGCGTGCTCAGGGAAAAACTGAAGGAACTTGTCTCCGTGAACAGCCTCAATGCCTTCGTGGAGAATTCGGGCAGTATTGCGGCAACCGGTTTGAACATGGCGGGTCTCGGCTTTTCCAGGGGACTGGCCCCGAAGGGATATATCTTTACGGACCGCCCGGCGTACAGGCCGGGGGAAACCATACAGATCAAGGGCATTGTGAGGGATGTGTCTTCGGGAAGTTATGTGGTACCCGGGGGGAAGCCCTGGAAGTGCCGCGTGCTTGACCCGGAGGGCCGGTACATCTACCAGGAGGAACTCCCGCTGTCGGAATTCGGCACAGTAAATACCGGGGTAAACCTTTCTGCCGATGCCCGCCGCGGCAGTTATACCATGCAGGTGACCAACGAAGACCAGTCCCTTAATTTTAACGGTACATTCCTGGTCGAGGATTTCAAGCTTGAAAAGATAAAGCTCACCCTTGATTTTGACCGCAATGTCTATTTCCGCGGGGAAACGATAAAAGCTGTTTTCGGGGCAGAATACTATTTTGGCCAGCCGGTGGCCGGTCATGATTTTTCATACACCACTCCTGACGGCCTGCAGCATTTTGCCAAAACGGATGAACAGGGAAAATTCACGGTTGAGTTCGATTCCCTGCCGTTCAATGCCGGCCAGAACCTGGCGTTCACGTTTAACCTGACTGGTGAAAACGTCGTTCTGACAAGAAGCGCCTTTCTCGCCGCCCAGGAATTCACCCTTGCCCTGTCCACCCTCAGGAATGTGGTATTGGCCGATTCACCGGTGGAAGTGTCCGTAAAAAGCAGGGATGCTTCCGGCAAGGCCACGTCAAGGGAAGTGGAAGTTATCATGATCAAACGGGTTTCAGAGACGATCGACCCTCTCTTTTTGCAGATCCCCTGGCTCAAAGACGCCGTCAGTAATGTCGTGACAACGTATAACGAGGTGGAGATTGAAAAAAAAGCGGTCAAGACCTCGGAAGACGGTACTGCCCATATCGGTTTTACTCCTCCTTCCGGCGGTGATTTTCTTTTCCGGGCCAGGAGCAGGGACAGGTTTGACAATGTCATCACGGCGGAAATTCCTGTTTTTGTTTCCGACGAGACGGATGAAACGCTATTGCGGTTCTTTCCTTCCAGGGAGCATTACAAAGTGGGTGAAAAAGATAACCTCATGCTTTCTTCACTTTTAAAGGAGCCTACCATGGCCCTGGTCTGCTTTGAAGGGGAGGGCATTATTTCCTATTCTCTCCTGACCCTGGATAAAAAGAAAATCAATATCCCGTTAAACATCGGGCATGAGCATTTTCCCAACTTTACCATCGATGTTTCATGCATGAGCGGCAACAGGCTTATTGAAGCCTCGGTGCCTTTCACCGTGGAAAGGGAACTGTATATAAAGATTACGCCGGATAAAAATGTGTTCGCACCGGCCGATAAGGGAGAGATTGACATCCAGGTCAAGGACCATCTGGGGAAGCCTGTCCTTGCCGATTTTTCCCTCGCATTGGTTAATGAAGCCCTTCTTGCCCTTTACGCCGACCCCCTTCCCGACATAGTCGCTTTTTTCCAGGAAGGCGCGTTCCGGGAAGCGAAAATGGTAACAACCACCAGCTGTACGTTCGCCTATTCCCCGATTACGAGGGAGGTTCTCAAGGAGATTGCCGAGGAGGATGAAAGGGTAAAAAAGGAAGAAGAAAAGGCCAGCTCCGCAAAAAAGGATAAAGGCCCTGAATATACCGAGGATGAATTGTCGGACATTATCGAATCCGAAAATTTTTATGCCGAAGAAGCCCTTGAAGGGGAATCATTAAAAACGGAAAAACCCATAGATACCAAGGAAAGGGAGAAAAAAGGCCTGGTTGAAGAAACGCCGAGAGAGGAAATGCCCTCCCGGGGATACTGGATAGCTTCGGTAAAGACGGGCAAGGACGGCAGGGCCAAAGTGCCGGTGCCCATACCGGAAGCCTCCGGGTCCTTCAGGATCATCATCAAGGGATGCACGCAGGAGACCCTGGTGGGGCAGGCGGATACCTCCATTACCGTGCGCAAGGATTTTTTCGTTTCACTGAAGACGCCGTCATTGCTGCAGGAAGAGGACGAGGTCCGGTTCGTCGGCCGTATTCATAATGTCAGTTCCTATTCGGGGCCGGTCAATGCCGTTTTAAGCATAACGGCTGACGGGAAAAAAACAACGCTTGCCGGTATTAACGTGATAATCAAACCGAATGAAACCAGGGAAATCGTCTTTGCTCCGTATGCCGTCCCGTTCGCTTCATCCCTCAGGCTGGTTTGTGATGTGGATGCGCCGGGCAGCCACAGGGATTCGGTGCTTGTCAATATTCCCGTACGGCCATGGGGGCTGCCGTTCTCCGTTACAAAGAGCGGTACGGCGGACAATGACACCACGGTATTTGTTTCCCTTGATGAAGAAAAGGAATACGGCAACAGGTGGATGTCCATAGCCCTGCAGCCGCCGGTAGACGAATCAATAATCGACATGGTTATCAATGCGGACAGGCCTTACGGTATTGATGAATTCATGGATTTTACCGTTCCGTTTGTAAGGGGTCCCGAATCCGACCTGCTGGCGCTGGTATCCGTGCTGCGGTATATCCAGGGCAGTGAAGCGCCGCCGGAACTTCATGCTGACCTGAAGAAACGGATTTCAGATGACGTATCCGCGCTCGTTTCGACCCAGGACAAGGATGGAAGCTGGAAGCAATCGGTTACCGGTGAAGAGATTGCCGTCACTTCAACGGCGTACTGGGCTTTGATTTTAGCCGGAAAAGCGGGAATCGAAATTGATTTGAAGGCAATCGAGCGGGCCAAAACCTACCTTAAAAACCAGTTTACCGCCCTGCCGCAGGATGATAACGAGAAGAAGGCGATGATACTGAACAGCCTGTCCCTGTCCGGAGATGCCGACTACACGTTCGTGAACCGGCTTTACAGGAACCGTAACGAGTTGAGCGAAGCTGCCCTGGCTTTTACGGCCCTTACCCTGGCCGCGCTGGATAAAAAGGACATGGGGCTTGAACTGTTGTCGCTGCTTCTGGGAAAATCCCAGGCAGTGGAGATAGACCCCGGCACGGGCGTCAAGCGCACTGTAAGGCGGTGGAGCGGCAGTGGAAACCATCCCTGGCTCGCAAACCCGGTGGAGAGCACGGCCCTTGCCCTTCTTGCGTTCCAGGCCCTGAAACCGGCCGACGGCGTGATCGGTGAGGGTGTCGAGTACCTGCTTTCCGTTCAGTCTTCGGGCGGTTTTTCACCCGCCAAGTCCATAGGCTATGTGTCCCAAGCACTTTGCCGTTATTATGGAAAAACCCGGAGTATGGTGAATGATTATACAGTCCAGATAACGGTGAACGGGAAGGCTGCGGGGAAATATACCCTGAATGCCGCAACGGGTGAAAGGGAAAGACGGCAGGTTTTCTCCATACCCTTTGAAACCGTTTCCGCCGGTGAAAACAAGGTTCAGTTCAAATACTCGGGCAGGGGAGAGTACCGGTACCTGATAACCCTGACGGGATTTTCAAAGGACCTGAAGGACCCCGCTTCCTGGGATTATCCGAAATTCAATTACAAGAAATATATCCATGAGCCCCTCCGCTACAAGGGCAGGACGATCGGTTCGAGTTCACAGGTAATTACCCAGTTGGAAACGACTCAGACGGCTACCGTCCATATCGATTTCAACAGCGGGTACAGCAAATCCTACCTCGTATTGGAAGAATTCGTGCCATCAGGCGCCGTGGTCCTGAAGGATACACTAAAGGGAAGCCAGGGCATGGTTGAGTTCCAGGACAATAAAATACTGTTCTACTTCAAGCCGAATCAAAGCGTCTCGTATGTCACCTACACGATTGCTTCCTACACCCCCGGCAGGTACAAGGTGCTGCCGCCCGTTTTGCGAAGCGCCTTCAGTCCCGGTGAAATGCGCATAGGCACAGCCTCGGAATTGACGCTGCTTGCCCCTTCCGAGAAATCCACCGATCCGTATAAAATGAACGAAGGTGAATTGTACGGCCTTGGAAAAGAATATTTTGAGGATAACGATTACGGCAAGGCGGTTGAGCTCCTGGAGGAATTATACGCGATAAAACCCCAATACAACCAGAGGGACCTGGCCCGAATGCTCCTGTGGATCAGGACCGCCCCCGGTCATTTCGATGCCGCACGGGTTGTCGAGTATTTTGAAATCCTCAAGGAAAAGTATCCTGAATTGAATATCCCGTTTGAAAAAATACTTGCCGTCGGAAAAGCGTATGAGGAGATTGGTGAATTCGAACGTTCCTACCTCGTATACAAGGCCATCATCGACGCCAGTTTTGCCAAGGATGCGGTTGTCGGCGGGAACCTGGAAAGGTCGCAGGAGGTTATCGGTTCCGTTGAATACATGACGAATCTCATCGCGGAATATCCCGATTCTTCGCCTGTCAGTTCAGCCTTTTTTGCCCTTTCCCAGGCTGTCTATTCCTATGCACCGGAGGCGGACACCATTACATCCCGGATTCACCTGATGAAAGACGAAAAGAAACGGGAGAAGATTACCAGGCAGATGCTGCTGGAAAGGGCTTCCAATATGTTCTGGAAATTCATGACATATTATCCCTCGAACGAGCTTTTGGATGACGCGGCTTTCACGATGCTCAATATTTACCTTGACAGGAAAGAATACGATGAGGCCGTTTCTCTTAGCAGAAGCTACCAGAAAACGTATAATAAAAGCTCCTTCTATTCAAACTACCAGTACATGGAAGCATTGTCCCAGTTTTCCCTTAGAAGGTACAAGGAAGCGATCGATGTGGCAAAGAAAGTCGCCGAGGGTAAAAGCGAGGATAAAAACCTGGCAACCTATATACTGGGCCAGATCTATCATTCCCAGCGCAAACCGGAAGAATCTTTAAAGTATTATAAAATGGTCAGCGAGGAGTTCCCCGATGCCCGGGAAGCGATTGCTTATTTTGAAAAAAAATCCATTGGCCTGGATGAAGTGTCCATTTTTACTCCCGGTGAAAAAATCGACCTCACGTTAAAATACCGGAATATCAAGGAAGTCAACCTGCAGGTTTATAAAGTGGATTTGATGAAACTGTACTTGAGGGAAAAGAACCTGAGCAAAATTACCCAGATTAATTTATCCGGTATAACGCCTGCCCTGGAAAAAGCATTGACCCTGGGCCTGGGTAAAGACTATGAAGACAGGGACAAGACAATCGACCTCCCGTTAAGGGATGAAGGGGCGTACCTCGTTGTCTGCCGGGGCGACGATCTATTTGCAAGCGGCCTTGTCCTTATCACGCCATTGACGCTTGAAGTGCAGGAGGATGCCGCATCGGGCCGGGTAAGGGTAAACGTATTTGACAAGGTGAGAAAAATATACCCGGACACGGTGCATGTAAAGGTAATTGGAACGAATAATACCCAGTTTATTTCAGGTGATACGGATTTACGCGGTATTCTCATAGCGGACGGGATAAACGGAGTGGCCACCGTTATTGCCAGGGACAAGAAGAGCCGTTATGCCTTTTACAGGGGAATCCTGTGGCTGGGGCCCAGGGACGAATACTTTGAATATGAAGCCGAGGAACAAAAGCAGGAGGATTTTGACACCAAGTACAGGGGCAACCTTTACAAAACACAGGAACTCCTCCAGGAAAAGAACCGGGCCAGTCTGGATGACCTGTATGAGCAGGATATCCAGGGAGTCCAGGTGAACGAGGCTTTTTAACGGTTATTGTTCTTTTTCATTCGTATTTTTAATCGGCCCGTAATAGCCGCTTTCATCCCTGCCCGTTTTTTTATGCAGGCTGACTTCCGCCTGCACTTCGATCATGTTGGTGCCCAGTTCATTGAACGTGCTCGAATTGAATTTCACGACATACCGGGAATCTTTTTGTGACGTGAGCACGGATAGAAGTGGTAAAAGTCCTTCCTTGTCGAAGAAACCGAAATTCCTTCCCATGGTCTGTTCCGCTATGTATTCAAGATCGTCGTTTTTTATGCCCTGGGTTAAATAAACGGGATAAAAGCATATATGGTTGTTTTTCAGGAAATGGGTGATATCCATTAATGAATAATCATTGAAGATGAATGGATTGTATTCGCCGGTGGTAAGGAAGAGGATGACCTTTTTCAGCCGTGACGGAACCAGTTTCCCGCCGGCAAGACGGAGCGCCATACCCAGCCGTACCATATCCGTCGGGATACCATTAAAAGCGCGGTTGATTTTTTCAAGCCTGGTGTCCTGCGGTCCCGCTTCCAAAACAGCCTGGTCCGATGCCGTTACCACGTGGATGTTCGCATGGTTCCCCAGGTTGTCTATGATGGTATTAAGGGCCTTTTTTATATTGTCTTTCTGTTTTTCCATGTAAAGGGATTTCTCGACAACAATGGCGCAGTCAAACCTGTCGTAGGAATTGACCGGCTGATACAGATCAATCTCGCCGGTAGGCTTCGATGATTCGGTGACCCTGAAATTATTTTTTTTCAGTCCGAGAACGGGATTTCCCCTCCGGTCTTCAACGGATATATCCATTGTAATTTCGGGATATTTCGCCGAATCAATGGTCTCGATCTGGACAAAAAGGCTGGTGTAGAGGCTTGATATGTCCGAGAGGTACAGGATCTTGTTCTGGTCATAATCCGATGCGATTATTTCCCCGTTCGTGCTTAGCGAAAGGTTGAGGATCCGCTTGGCCGTTTTACTCAGGTCCATCAGGACTCTCAGGTTCTCCGTATCGAGATTCAGTTCCAGTATCCTTGTCCCCTCGGCAAAGGTTGATGTATCGGCAATGACCAGGGCGTTCCGGTTATAGAGCAGCAGCCCTTCCGGGCCGTTAAGGGATTCCTCCCCGAGGAATTTAAGGAAATTCCCGTCCCTGTCAAAGCAGGCTATCCGTTTTTTAAGCCTGTCGCCCACGAAAATGACGTTGTCTTTTACGGCGATGCCGGTTGGCCCCGAAAGTAAGGGAACTGTGGAACCCTTTCCTCCAAAAGAAAAAACAAACTCGCCATCCAGGTTATATTTGTTGATCCTTTTGTTCCCCCAGTCGCTCACGTAGAGGTAGCCTTCCCCGTCCAGTGCAAGGTATTGCGGGCCCAACAGCTGTCCCGGGCCAATTCCCTTTGATCCAAAACTCAGCATTTTGTTCCGGTTTGAATCAAATTTGGTTACCTGGTTTCCGGAATACTCTGAAACAAAAAAAGAGCCGTCATTATTTTCAACTATATCAAAGGGGTTCTGGAATCCCCCGATGGGACCTGTAAACCTGGAAAGTACAAGGTTATTGGAATCGAGGTAATAAATTTCATCCGAACCAAAAGAAGCAACCGAAAGTGATCCGTCTTTCCTCCCCCTTGCCGAGCTGGGCCGTGTTATCCTATGCGCGGACATGGTGGAAGCATCAATCACATTGGAGACAACGAGTTTCCCTTCTTCGCTCAGGTCAGGCCATAAACCCTGCCGGAAACGGACAACCTGGACCCTGTTTTCCAAAAGGGCCGATCCTTTCCCTTTACCAAGGATCAGGTTCCATTCGTTCAGGGCCGCTTCTTCAAGTCCGGATTTATAGAGGGATTTCCCGAGCCAGACCCTTTCGGGCACGTTTTCAGGTTTAATGCTCAGTGCTTTTTCAAAGTATTGAATTGCATTATTGTAATTAGAGGAATTAAAAGCCTTTACGCCCCACCGGAAATTTTCCTGTGCATGGACTATGTCCATATCGATTTCCTGCGCCCTGATTATCCCGTTCGGTGAAACATATAGAAAAAGAAGGATAACAGAAAAAAGGAAGACTCTCCCTGCCCGGGAAAGTCTTCCTGCCTTTGGCATATTAAATTGAAAACTGTTGATTGTTTTTTTCGAATTCACACGGCAATTATAGCAAAATTATGCAAACGTATCTACGCTATGGGCTTCTTTAGGTTCCAGTTTTATTTCCCCTTTTAAGCCCAGGTAGAGTATGGCCTTGATGGCAGCTTCATCAATCAAATGTTGTTTTTCCGCTGCCGGCGGGGCCGGAGGCATCGTTGCCTGTAAATTCGCTCCTTCTACTCTCATAATATCACTCTCTATTTTAACTATCGACTTATCCGGAGGAACACTTGATATAAACTTTAATATTTTTTTATGTTTTTTTCAGGTTTCTGAAAGGACCTTTTTTAGGTGGGAGGCAATTTCCTTGTTGCCCGGTAGAAGGTCCAGGGCCCTTCTCAGGTAGCTTTTCGCTTCCTGTACTTTACCGGATTTAAAATGCGCCCAGCCCAATGAATCAAGGTAAGGGGGGTAATCGGGCTTTAAAGAACAGGCTTTTTTGCAGAGTTCCAGGGATTCGGGAAGGTTTATTCCCTCATCCGCGTATATATATCCCAATGAATTCAGCGCTCCCGAATAATTTTCATTTAATTCCAAAGCTTTTTGTAAGTATTTGATGCTGTCCTCGATTTTACCCTGGGAATACAGGATATAACCCAGCGAAGAATAGACCTGGACGGATTCGAGCCCCTGCTCCAGTACTTTACTAAATTCGAACTGGGCAAGCTTGAAGCGTCCCGTAATGGAGTAAATATACCCGAGGATCATTCTGCATTGCTGAACGAGCAGGAAGTTTACGTTTGAAATGACCACCTGTTCCAGGTAATTCAGGGCATCCTCGTATTTTTCCATATGCGTGTAGGTTAGCCCCATGTAATACGACAGTTCCATGTCTTCCGAGGGATCGATATCGGTTGCCAGGAATTCCTTGATGGCCTGCTTGTACCGTTTGGTCTTGAAATACCGGATACCCCGTTCAATGGAAGGTTTGGCCATGGTTTTTATCCTCTCTTTTTTATCTGGTCCTTATTATTATTATCTTGATTTTCCGGATAAATATTAACTAATGATAGCGAAATTTTTCCCTCCTGTACGGCATGGTAATCCGTATCCTGTCCCGGGAGAGCCGCGGGATTCTTGCCAGTTATCTTGTACCTGTATTCGGTGTCCGATATTTTTTCCTTTTCCAGTTTATCTTCATAAATCCTTATACTGGGGCGTGTGAAAGCCAATTCGAGATGGTTCCCGTCCGTATTGGGAAAATTGAGGTTGATCAGGGAATTCCTTACCCACATATCGTGTAGTTTCTCTACCTCTTTTGTAAGGTATTTTACGGGATATTCAAAATAAAAGGGGGGGATATACGTGCAGAGGGAAGCGGCTATTGACGGGATACCCATAATAGCTCCCTGTCTTGCCCCCGCAACTGTTCCTGAATAAATTATATCCGTTCCCAGGTTTGCCCCGTAATTGATTCCTGAAATAACCAGGTCTATAGGGACGGTTACAAGCTCGAGACGGGCCAAAAGGACACAGTCGGCCGGTGTGCCTGCACAGGAAAATACCCTCTCGGCAAGTTTTTTCACCTTTATGTTGTTATTAATCGTTGTGATGGAATGGGAACAGCCGCTCATTTCCCTCTCGGGAGCCACAATCCATACTTCATGGGCTTTTCCCAGGGCTTTTTTCAGCATTATCATGGATTCACTGGCAATGCCGTCGTCATTTGTCAATAAGATAGTCATGGTTTGAATTAATTTCCTTACCAATAATGATATATTTTATAAAAATGTTCAAGAGGAAGGAATTGCCGGAATTACCGGATTTGCCATGTGACCGCTTGACTTATCAGCAATAAAATACTACTTTATCGCCTAGGCATTTCAATAATGCTGAATTTTACAAATATATTAAATAATTGAAATTATTTTATACAGAAAGGAATTGTTAATATATGTCTAAGGCCCACAGGGGAAGCGGTATAAGAGAGCAAGTGAAAAGCGGCAGGGGCACATGTCCCGTATGCAAGAAAACAGGCATCAAAGTGTTGTATGAGCGCGAAATAGACGGAACAAAAACCCAGATATGCAAACGCTGCAATGCCACTTTGCACAGAAAACAACTCAACGAAAAACAAGCAGAAAAACAAGCCCAAAAGCAGGCAGAACAACAGAAAGAAAAAAAAGCAGAACAACCGGCAGAAAAGAAAGTAGAAAAGAAAGAAGAACAACAGGCAGAGGAACAGGCAGAAAAGAAAACTGAAGAAAAAGCTGAGAGGAAAGAAAAAGAACAGGAAAAAGAAAAGGATCAGGAATAGGGATCCATTCCCGGCGGTTTTTTGTATCACTCCCAGTGAAAGGACCCTGAATTGAAGACGAAGATAAGGTCCATTCTATTATTATTAACCTCCGCGCTGTTCATACCGCTGGCTGTACCAAATGAATTCTATAAATACGGCCAGGCGCTTGTGGCTTTTTTTTGCCTGGTACCGCTTTACATATTGTTCACCCGGCTAAGATCTTTCAGGCGGGCGGCACTCTACGGAATCATTTTTGCCGTCATTACGACACTCACAACCTATTACTGGCTTGTCTATTTCGGGTCCTATTCCGTATGGACAATCGGCGGCGTAACCCTGGCCTACATTCTTTTTTTCAGTATTTTTTTTCCCATTCTTTTTGGATTATTCAGAATTTTCCCCAATTACCGGCCCCTGGTCTTTGGCGCTGTCTGGGCGGTATGGGAATACCTGAAGTCAACCGGCTTCCTGGGATTCCCCTGGGGATTATTACCGCATCCCGTGCACCAGTTATCCGCCTTGATCCAGATTGCCGATATAACGGGAATCTGGGGAATTTCATTCCTGTTGGCCTTCTTCAATGGGATCGTGGGAGAAGGTTTCCTGCAATATAACCGGTTTTTCCTGTGGATCAAGGATAAAAGCTTAAGAACGTGGTCGTACTTGAAACCATTACCTGTATATTTAAGCCAGGCCATGGTATTGATCGTGTTGCTATTATTAACTCTCTCATACGGTTTTTACCGTTTATTCGGCGAAATACCGTTTGAAAAGGAAGTCTCCGTCCTGCTTGTACAACAGAACAAGAATTCCTGGGAGGATAATAATGAGGTCATCAGTTTGTTGGAAGCCCAGAAATTAACCTTCCAGGGAATGGCCGATGCCCCGGAAAAACCGGACCTGGTGGCCTGGAGCGAGACTTCCCTCCGTTGGCCCATAATAGGCAACGAAAAGCAGTTCGAGTTGTTTCCGCCGCAGGGTCCCCTGCTTCCGTTCGTAAGAAAATTAAATACATATTTTCTGGTAGGGGCCCCGACCATAACGGATTGGGATACATACGACGCGGTCAATTCCACCGTTCTCCTGTCAAAGGAAGGGGAAGTTCTTGGTTATTACGGGAAACAGCATCCCGTACCGATTACCGAATACAATCCTCTCTGGGATTTTGAAGTTGTCCGGAAATTCATCCAGCAGGTCATTGGCCTGCAAAGCGTGTGGGTAATCGGAAAGGAAGCAAAGGTATTCGAAACGAGGCTGAAATCAGGTAAAACGCTCAAATTCAGCACACCTATCTGTTTCGAAGATTCTTTTCCCGATGTGTGCCGGGACTTTATCCTCAAGGGTGCCGATCTCTGGATCAATCTCACCAATGTATCCTGGTCGCAAACCGATTCAGCCGAACTGCAGATGTTCATAGCTTCAAAGTTCAGATGTATTGAAAACAGGAGGGTATTGATTCGTTCCACAAACGCCGGCGTCACGTCTGTCGTGGGGCCGTACGGCAATACCCTGAAATCATTACCGCTTTTCAAACCCGCTTTTCTTTTTATGAAAGTACCCGTTTACAAGGAGAATTTACCCACCGTGTATACCCTGCTAGGGGACTATGTTCCGGCCCTTATTTTTATTGTTTTAATTTTCCTGCTTGTATGTAAAAGGCTGTTCTTGATCAAGGCGCTTGGGAAATTCCTTGATAAAAGTTTTTTCAGCAGGTGGATTTGACCATTATTGAAGATCAGGACCATTTAATGGGCACCGTTTTTTTACGTTTTTATGAAGAGCTTAATGACTTTCTCCCTGAGGCAATGCAAAAACAATGGATTGAACGGGAATTCAAAGAAGGTACCACGTTAAAAGCTGTTATCGAAGAACTGGGAATTCCTCATACGGAAGTGGACCTCGTACTGGTAAACAGTGATTCGGAGGAATTTTCCTACAGGCTGAAACCGGGTGACAGGGTAAGCATTTACCCTGTTTTTGAATCATTGGATATCAGGGGATTTTCACGCGTCCGGCCTGTTCCTCTCCGGCAGGTAATGTTTGTCCTGGATGTGCATCTTGGGAAACTGACAAAATACCTGAGAATCCTTGGTTTTGATTCCCTGTACTCGAATGACTATACGGATGACGAGATTGCGCTGATCTCCAAAAGGGACCACCGGGCTATTCTGACCCGGGACAGGGGGCTTCTGAAACGGAAAATTATCACGCATGGTTATTGTATCCGTTCAAAGGACCCGGATTCACAGTTGAAGGAAGTGATTAGCCGGTTCGATTTGATGCACGCCTTTCATCCCTTTACCCTTTGTCTTGTATGCAACAGGGTACTAATTACAGTTGAAAAAGCAGCGGTTTCCGGCATTGTCCCGGAAAGGGTGGCAAAATACTATTCTGAATTCAAGAAATGCCCTTCCTGCAATAAAATTTACTGGAAGGGAAGCCATTGGGTGAGTATGGAAAAAAGATTAAAAAAATTACATTTTAATCGTTCAAAATGGGATTCGCATCTGCATGATTAATAAAAAATGACAATTCTCAATGAATATTGAGAATTGCTATGATCTATAATTATTATTTGTCGTCTTTGATATTGTACCGCTTCTTGAAGCGTTCGACACGGCCCGTAGTGTCCAATAATTTCTGCTTACCCGTGAAGAAGGGATGACATGCACTGCAAATTTCCACTTCAATATTCTTTTTTGTGGAACGTGTATGAATTTCATTTCCGCAGGCGCATTTTATGACAACATCATTGTACTCGGGATGAATACCTTTTTTCATCGCAATTCCTCCTTAGAGACGGGAATAATACTAAAAAAAATAGAATATGTAAAGGGATTTCGGCAGGTAATTTTATTTCGTTTTACTGATCCTGTCTGAAAATCAACAATCTTCATGGCAGAATAGAAATTAAATAATAAAAATACCAAGTTATTTCCAATTTTTACAAAGGTATGAATATAATATTCACGTTAAAATAAGCAGAATTTGGGGGTACAATATACTTGAGTCTCATTAAACTTTTATTATTCAAATCGAAACAGGCCTAAATAGAAACAATATCAATTTTTTTGTGTAAAAGGAGGTAGATATGTTTATTTCAGGCTTTCCATAAAACCATGTTTTTATCTCTATAAATACAGAATTTAACAGTGAATTTGAAACAAAAACGATATTTGTTCAGGAGGCAACTCTGAAAATCCGTAAAGAGCGATGTTTTTGGAGATCTCCATGGTTAATCTTAAAAGGAGTTAAAATGCAAAAAAAATGGAAGTTTTTATTCACCGGCCTGCTTTTCTTTCTCTGTCTGTGGACGGCCTTTGCCGATACCATCAGCCTGAGGGCATTGGCCAATAATCAATACGTTTGTGCCGAGGATGGGGGCGCCTCGGCCCTGGTTGCCAACCGTGTGGCTGTCGGCGGATGGGAACAGTTTGACAGGATTACCAACAGTGACGGAACAATTTCCCTGGTTTCCCAGGCAAACAACCTGTATGTCTGCGCGGATAATGCCGGGGCCTCCGCCCTTATCGCCAACAGGACGGCGATCGGTACATGGGAAAAATTCAGGCTGATCACGAACAGTGACGGTACTGTTTCCCTGCTGGCCCTGGCGAACAACCAGTATGTCTGCGCCGATGATGCAGGAGCATCCCCTCTGGTTGCCAACAGGACCGCCGTCGGGACATGGGAAAAGTTCGTTATCATTGGTGATGCCGGACCTGCGCCCACCCCAACGGCACCTTACATCAATACGTCAACGCCGACACCCACTGCCACGAATGCCAATACATCGACGCCGACACCCACGTCCGTCACTGATGGATTTTCCATACCCGGCCGTATTGAAGCGGAGGATTATTTCGCCATGTCCGGGATCCAGACAGAAAACACCACGGACACGGGAGGCGGTATTAATGTGGGATGGATCGATGCCGGTGACTGGATGGAATACCCGGTTCACGTTACGACCGGGGGCGTGTACTCCATTGGTTACCGGGTTGCGGCATTGAGCAGCAGCGGTACATTGAACTTTTTGTTTGACGGTGTCGACATGGGCCCGGCCACCATACCGGTTACCGGAGGCTGGCAATCCTGGACAACGGTGCAGGGTCCCGTTGTGACCCTGTCCCCAGGGAACCATACGGTCCGTTTGTCCGCCGCCACGAACGGTTTTAATATCAACTGGTTCGAGTTATACCCCCATACGATCATCAATACGCCCACACCCGTCAATACTCCCATCGTAACGGGAACCCCGGCACCGACTCCGACCGGGCCGTACACGGCCCCTGATTTCGGGCCCAATGTCCATATTTTCAGTCCGTCCATGTCCATGTCGTCAATCCAGAACACGATCAACAGTGTCTATAACGCGCAGCAGAACAGCCAGTTCGGTTCACGGCGGGACGCCCTGGTATTTATGCCGGGCACCTATCCGGTTGATATCGGTGTCGGCTTCTACACGGAAGTAATCGGTCTTGGCTCCAGCCCGGATGCGGTTTCCATTACGGGAAACCTCCATTCCGATGCGTACCTGAGCGGCAATAACGCCACCTGTAATTTCTGGCGCGGCGTTTCGAATTTCTCGGTAATTCCCAGCAATGGGACGGTTAAATGGGCCGTATCACAGGCAATCTGGTTCCGTCAAATGCACATACGCGGCAACGTGGTCCTTCACCAGAACGGCGGATGGGCCAGCGGCGGCTGGATGGCCAACTGCCGGGTTGACGGCAACGTGGATTCAGGCTCACAGCAGCAATGGATCACACGTAACACCCAATGGAACAGCTGGACGGGATCAAACTGGAATATGGTGTTCGTGGGAGTCGTCGATGCGCCTTCGGGCAATTTCCCCAACCCCCCTTATACAAAAGTCGCCCGGGCGCCGATTTTGAGGGAAAAACCTTTCCTCCAGGTCGATTCCTCGGGAAACTACAGTGTCCGTGTTCCTTCCCTGAAAACAAACAGCTCCGGTTACGACTGGGCTTCCGGTTCGGTTCCGGGTACAACGCTTCCCATCAGTGATTTCTATGTGGCGCGGGCGGGTGTTGACTCGGACGCCACCATTAATGCCCAGCTTTCAGCAGGTAAAAACCTGATCCTGACACCGGGTATATACAGGCTGAACAATACGATACGGATTACCCGGGCGAATACAATCGTTCTTGGAATGGGATTTGCCACGCTTCTGCCCAATACCGGTGCCGCCACGATGATGATTGCGGAAGTGGATGGTGTAACGCTTTCCGGAGTTTTGTTCGATGCGGGCTCCTCCAATTCCCCTGTTCAGCTTGAAGTCGGGACAAACCCGGGTATCAGCCACGCCGCCAACCCCATCGCTTTACATGACGTTATATTCCGCGTCGGTGGCGCCACGGTGGGAAAAACCACGGTCAGCTGCCGGATAAACGCAAGCGACACGATCATTGACCATACCTGGATATGGCGTGCCGACCACGGTTCGGGCGTGGGGTGGAACAGCAATACGGCGGCCAATGGAATTGTGGTAAACGGGAACAACGTTACCGCCTATGGGTTGTTCGTTGAGCATTACCAGCAGTACCAGGCACTCTGGAACGGCAATGGGGGCAGGGTGTACTTTTACCAGTCCGAGGACCCGTACGATCCCCCGAACCAGTCATCCTGGACATCGGGACCAGGTGTGAACGGCTGGGCCTCGTACAAGGTGGCCAATAGCGTCACAACCCACGAAGCATGGGGCTTGGGAGTTTACAGCGTGTTTCATGCCAGCGGCGTAAACCAGACCAGGGCCATCGAGACGCCGGTGAATTCGAATGTCCGTTTTCACAGCATGGTCATCAAGGACCTGTCACAGGGACACATAAGCTATGTTATCAACAACACAGGAAACCCGACGGTCACGAATTTCCCTTAGGCGGAATCATGGGTTTTAAATAATGGTTGATCCTGGAACCGCAGTATATGGTTCTTGAGTTATACGAGAGGAGGAGGCCTCAGTTCCTCCTCCTTTTTTTTTATCCCGTAATTGTTACAAATATGTATTCCAATTGTTAAATTTTTTTTATTTTTTAAATTTTAAGTTGTTAATTTTTTTTTACGCGTTATATTACTGATTGATTTTAAAAAGCGGTACCTTTATGGCACCTACTGCCTGTTACATACACGTTTTGAAGGGACCCGGAAATCAATAAAAATAATTTTCTCACAAAGGAGGCTTTATGCACAAATTTATCGTAACCCTGAGTCTGCTCATCTTGTGTCTGAGCGGGGCTATGGCATGGGACAGGTATACTAACGACACGGAATACCTGATAGGAACCTATGCCTTCCAGAAGATCATGCGGTACAGTTTCAGCGTGGCGTCCACGTCAACCGTAACGCTGGAAACCATGAATACAACGGGTGATACCTACATGTACCTCTGGTCGAATACGGAATGCAGGCAGGTAGCAAGAAATGATGACGGCGGTGTGGGACTCTGTTCCAAGATCACGGCATCCCTGAGGCCGGGCAGCTACATTGTATTCGTCAGGTCGTACAGCAGCAATGCCGCGGCCAATTGTGACCTTTACAAGAACGGTGTAAAGGTCATCAATCAAGGCCGCTATTCCGGCTATAAACTGTATGTCGGTACCAAAAACGCGGAAACGCGTTTCAGAACAACAGATTTAAGCGCCGGATCCAATACATACTGTCTTTTACTCAACTCGTCGGCAAACCTGATCGGCTACAATGACAATTACGGCGGTCTGGGTTCCATGGTCGTTGCTGCCGAAAAGCCGTCTTATTTCATTATCGGTGCCTATAGTGACACAACTGAAGGAACTTGTAAAGTACGGTATACGGCGGACAACAACCTTGAATATCTTGCCCTCTGCGGCAACGAAACCCGTCATGCCGTTTCCGGAAATTCCTTCGACGACCACTTTGATTCCGGAAGCTACTATTACGGCAGCGTTCTTGCGTCAAGGGAATGGATGTTCAGGGGTTCGAACAGGATGTCTTATGCGGACGGAGTAGACCTCGTGTATATCCACGCGCATGGCGGCTGGGGCAGCTTTACATCGGAGGATGAAGTGGGTGTTGATTTCACGCACCCGGAAGGCAGTGCGGGCGGCGGCCACAGGACGAACTATAAAAGCGGCGACCTTGAATACATAGCCTTCATGACCTGCCAGACGGTCAGGATAGAAAGTGAAACAACCTGGGGCTGGCTGCAGACCAGGGGCTGGCAAAGCAAATACAATTCTGACGGCAGCATCACAAAAGGTTTTTTTGACGGCATCCACGTCGTGGTCGGCTACCATTCAAACCATCATAACGTGAGCCGTGCTTTCCTGGACCACGCTTCCTACTGGTACGAGGCCAAGTACTTTGCCAATAACCTGGACGGCGGGCAATCCATCTGGAACGCATGGAAAAACGCGAATAAAAGCGCCACGGACAAAACACAGCATTGGCTTTGGTGTCCGAATGTCGATTTAGGTGAAACAAGCTCCATCTATATTGTCCCCCAGGCGAATGAAAGTCTTGCCCAGAGCCATTCCACCGACTATAAACTGGGCGACTCCAACTATTACTTTGGATGGAGAAAAAGTCATTACTGGTATGACTGATAAAAAGTACAGGAGGTTATAATTATGAAACAAATAGTGATTGTATTATTGATGGTAATGGTTGCCGTTTCGGCAAATGCCTTTGATATTTCCTACTCAAAGGATATTGAAAATGAACTGGAGAAGGTTGTCGCGGAAAACGATGCCTTGTTGAAAAAAATAGATGCCAAACTTCTGAAAGAAGATAAAAACACGATCCTGGAAAAACAGGAAAAATATAAGAAGGATAAAAACAGGGTGATGAACAAGTACCCTGAAGCGGAAGAAGTGCTTGCCGACAAAATTGTTTACGTGGATAACAGGAAGCTAAAAGGAATTAAGGGAAGAAAAAATGTGGCCGGAGCCAGGTACGCCGCGTCGGATTTCATCCGGACAATCATTCCGGATGTACTGGGAGAAGGCGAAGACCTGAAGGTGCTTTATGTCAGGGAGGATTACGGTGCCGACCAGGAGAAGGATGATGACGGCAATATTCTTGAAAACGTGGATATAAAAACGTATTCCTACAGCGTGCGGATTGGAAGGACGCTGTATGGCCAGCCAGTCTTTGATTCATTCGCGTCTGTGGATATTGATGCTGATACGAATGAAGTTATCTCCTTTGATTTGAATAACTGGAAGCCGGTCGGAGCCATTGATGAAACGGCCTTGAAAACGCTTAAAAAGGACATGCTTAAAAAAACTATAGACAAAAGACTTGATGCCCAGCAAAAAGAACATGCCAATGTCAGGCATGTGGATGTTAAAAACGTGATCATGGGATGGGTCTTCGATGAAACCGGTGATGCCCTCGAACCGGCATTCGTGCATTACGGGACCGTGGACGAAGAAGAAACGTCCGGTGAAATCCTGGAAAAGAAGTACTCTTTCCTGGAAATGATGGAAGGTTCAACCGGCAATACGGGCAAGCCCCTGGATGAGAAAGCGCAGATGCTTTCCGATGACGAAACAGCCACAACATCGGCAGAATCGGAGAATCCGGATAAATCAATTATAAAAGAAGAATAATATTATGGGACTTTTAAACCATCATTTTATTCTGGGCAACCTCGAAAAACCCCGATTTTATAAAAATTTTATTCGGAAGGTTATTTAGAGGTGCATATAAAAAAAGGGCTGTCCGGGTATTATTCCTGACAGCCCTTTATTAAGGAGATAAAAAATGAACGCATCTCCCATGGAATTAATCAGACACCGGGGGGGGGACCCAAATGTCCCGTCTGTATTGAAAGCTTTCCTTTAGGAGTTCTCCATTTTGTTCCCTTGAATTTTAAAACATATTCCTGGATTGAGAAACAATCAAAAACGATATAAACCTTATTTTCTTATAGTAGTAAAGGCGATTTTCTTATTTATATTCTACTTTATGCGTCCTTCGCATTGTACGTGTTTCGATAGAAATCACCCGGTGCGTGCCTGTGAAACCGCACCTGTTTATTCGCCTTTTTTGAGGCTGTCTGCACATCATCCTCAATTTTATCCCATGTCTGTATAAAGAAGGAAGCATCAATGGCCATTTTTTCATAAAGCGCCTTTAACCCCGGGTGCTCGGACAGTACGGCGGCAATAATGGCCCTGATGGTGGGCAGGTTGAAATTAAGGCATTCCATCTCCAATTTTTCTGCCGCCGGAAAATTCCTGAAGGCTGTTTCCCAAAGAGACACTGACGGCAGCAGGGGAGAAAAATAAGGTATAACGGGAAGGCCGGCTTCCAGCAGCCTGTTTATCGCCTTGAACCGTTCCCTGAAACCGGGACTTCCCGGTTCCAGTTTTTTTTTCAACGAACGGGCAAACATGTTAGCGGTAAAGTAGATGGCCGTGCAGCATCCCTTTTCTAAAAGGGGAATATATTCACAAATCATCGGTGACCGCGTCA
Source organism: Spirochaetales bacterium (assembly GCA_016928415.1). Taxonomy (GTDB): domain Bacteria; phylum Spirochaetota; class Spirochaetia; order SZUA-6; family JAFGRV01; genus JAFGKU01. The sequence continues at coordinate 9,304 of JAFGKU010000101.1, read as the reverse complement.
TGATGACGTATTTTACGCGAAGCTTGTTCAGTATTTCAAGAATTTGCCCTGTCAGGCGGTACTTCCGTTCCGCGGGCTGGAAGCATTCTGTGGTTGATCCCAAAAGGACCTGGCCCGGCTTTTTTTCCTTCAGTTCCCTTTCAAGTAGCAAGGGAATGTTGGTCCTGGCTTCAACGTAGGAGCCCCAGGCTTCCCGGCGCTTCATTACCGATTTATTGTTCCTCACGTAACAATAAAGGCAGCCGAAAACGCATCCCGAATACGGATTGATGACATATTCCCCCAGGTCTATGGATGTGGGATTGAGGGCGCGGTCTGCAGGCTTTTCCTTCGGCTTAACCATTTTTTTCCACCAGGTTGCCGATAAAGGCTTTTATAAATTTTATATTGTGTTTCCGCAGTTCCCCGATCCATATATCCAGCCATTGCATTGCCTGTGGGTTGTTCCGGTAGTCAAACGCCCTGTCCGCCTCTGTTCCGTCATAGTAGGTGAAGGGATTGACCTGCTCGATTTTCGGAATAAGGCCGCGGTTTTGAATGACAAAATCCAGGGATTCACGGAATTCAGCTTCGGTTTCGCCCGGGTAGCCCGTAATGAGGCTTATCCCGAACTTGAGTGCGGTGATGTTCAGTTTCCGGAAGAACCGGAGCGCTTCGCCGGCCGTATAACCCTTGTTCATCCGTTTCAGGACGCTGTCCGAACCCGACTCCAGGCCGACAAACAGGTTGTAGCAGCCGCTTTCTTTCATTTTCTTCAGAAGACTCTCATTCATCTCCGGCCTGATGGCGAGCTGGGCTTCCCAGGGAACCTGCCCCCATTCCATGATGATCCTGTCACAGAGTTCATTCAATTTTTCATAGTCGGCATTGACAAGAGAATCGAAAAAAACTATCGATTTTATGCCGTTTACTTTCCTGTGATAACGGATTTCTTCAAGCAGTGAATCAACCGGACGGATGCGGTATCCCCTGAAAAGGAGCCGTTCGGAGCAGAACCGGCAGCCCCTGATGCAGCCGCGCGACCATTGGACGGGGTACGCGCCCCGTTTGGGATAATCGGTAAAGGAGATGCCGGTATATTCTGGAAAGGGGAGAACGGCGAGATCAGGCAGCTGGGAAAACTCGGCGGTTTTGTCCGAGGCTTTACCGGATAAATATTCCAGTAATGGCGTTTCTCCTTCACCAACGACCATGAAGTCGGCAAGTTCGGTCCATTGGCCTTTAAAGCGGCGGCCGTTCCTGAAGTAAAGCCGGGCAAGCTCGGGCCCGCCCAGAATGATGCGCTGGCTTTTCCTGCCGGCTTTCAGCAGGCGGATAAATTCCATCGTTGTACCGAAATTGCTTTTAAAACAGGAGAAACCCACTGCCGGGTAACGGGAAAGCTTTTCCAGGGCCTGGTCAAATGCCTGCTGATAATTTTTTTTTAGTATCGAAAAAATGCCGTGTTCCAGGCGGTGGTTGCAGGACACAAGCCATTCCCTTTTCAGGTCAGGATGCGCCTGCCTGTAGAAGAAATTGTTCATATCAAACAGGTCGCATGCGATGCCGTGGCGTAAAAGGTGGGCCTGCAAAAATCCTAATCCAATAGGAGGCATGTTGGGCCAGATTACGGGAGCCGTTACCAGTAGGGACGGTGTATGCCTCATTTTCCGTGTATAGTGATTCTTTCAGCTTTTATCCACGGTAATATACAGTTACCGTAGTTGTATCTTTCCCGCGATATACCTGATATACCGTTAAAAAGGTCTAGTATGTTGCCGGAAACCATGACCTCGCTTATGGGAGGACCGATTTTACCGTCTTCAATCAGAAAACTGTTCTTTGCGACAAAGGAGAAATCGCCCTTGTCATTGGGCTGGCCGCCTGACATCCTGACCAGGTATACACCCCTTTTTACGGATGAAATGAGTTCGTTTTTGGATTGTCCTCCCGGTTCCACAATATAATAGTGGCTGTTATTCACCGACCGGGCTTTACCCGTTTTATTGGCGCCGTAAAGGCTCAGCAGCAACGAATTCAGGGTGCCTTTGTTAATGATTATGCTGTTTTCAGTCCTGAAGCCGTCATTGGTTACAAATTGATTGTAGGCGAGGTCCTTTGACAGGGGGGCGGAGTGGAGAGTCAACTGTGAACCGGCGACCTTCTTTCCCAGGCTGTCCTTTAATAAACTCGTGCCCGATATCAAGGGAATATCCGTCAGAAATTTGGAGCAGAAAATGTCGAGTAAATCACCAAGCGCTTCAGGCGTGATTATCAGGTTTCCTTCAAACTTTCCGGCTAAGGGCTGTAATACGATTTGCTTTTCCGTTTCACTGAATTTTTCCGAAATCATCTCATGGTCAAGAAAATCCTTCTGTAAATCGTTCTGGGCCAGGCTAAAGGTATTGAAGGACGAGGACTTTTTTCCTTCCTTGGCCACAAGCATGCCCCAGATAGAATAGGCCCCCTCATTCACCTCAAATTCAATGCCATTGGAATTGAGAATGTAGGATTTTGAAAACGAGAAATCAAGTACTGACTGATTAATGATGATTCTTGGGTATCTCTCTTTTACCTGTTCGAGGAAATATCTTATGCGGTCATACATGAGTTCGGTGTCAGGCGTATCATTGCCCCGGGAAAAGGTGTCAGGCGGCTGTTTCCCCGCAATGTCATAGGCAGGGTCCTGTTCGGAACCTTCGGCAATTTCCATGGTCATCCCGGCAGCCTCCTCAATCGATTTCCTGTCTGTCCTGTTCGTGATATAAAAGCCTTTTCTGTTGTCCTTGATGGCCATGGCGGCAAGGCTGTTGTTGTACGTGGTTCTCAGCAGCGATATCTGGTTCGAGTCAATGTTGAATTCCTGTTTCCGGGATTCCGACAATGTTATCTGGGCTTTCGTGGCGCCTTTTTCAACCAGGGTTTTAAGACTGTATTTTGCCAGGTCCTTGTTTATCATATTACCGTCCTCCTATCATGACCCTGCATTTAATGGCCGGTCCGCCCATGCCCACGGGAATCATCTGTTTTTTACCGCAGAAACCGCTGCATGTCCAGTACATTTCGTCAGAGACCATGGATACCGTTTTCAGCATGTCAAAGGCAACCCCGGAAATGGTTGTATCGAGAATGGCTTTTTCCAGTTTTCCTTTTTTGATTTCATAACCCTGGTTGATCCCGAAGGTAAATTCGCCCGTGGAATCCGCCTGTCCGTTCCCCGTATCCACCAGGTAATAACCGTCCTCTATGCTGGCAATCATGTCTTCAAGCCTGTCCCTGCCGGGCATGATAGCCGTGTTGCGCATCCGGATGAGGGGTTCATCCGAAAATTCGTAAGCCCGGGCATTGCCGGTAGGGGCCGCCTTGAGCCTGCGAGCCGAGTCCTTGTTATGCATGTAATTTTTTAAAATGCCTTCCTCTATGATGACCACGTCCTTTGCCTCGATGCCTTCATCATCGACATACACGGGAATGGGGCACGTCTCTCCCATCGCCGTATTGGCGTAATCTATCAATGTAAAAAGGGGACTGGCGACCTGTTCGTTCATCATTTCAGCGGCCACTGAACCGCCCAGCACAAAATCCGCTTCCGTCGTATGGCCGACCGCTTCATGCGCCAGCATGCCCGCCAGGCGTGAATCGAGGATGCATTCCTTGACGCCGGCTTCCGCGTATATGCCTTCCCGTTTTTTCATTAAATCGTCATGTAATTTGTCGATCCTGGGAAAAAGATCGGAAGGTTCCCGGAAGACATCCTCGAACTGTCCAAGCCATCCGAACGCTTCAAATAATTCGACCGGCGTGCCGTCCTTTTCCGTGGAAAGAAACACGTAAATAATGGAACGGGGAATCATGGCATACGCGCTGCTGTTATCCGAAGTTACCAATGATTTTTCCATATCAAGGTTCTGGATTGCCACTTTCCGGCTTGTTATGTTTTTAAAGCCGTCTTTGAGGTAGGCATCAATTTCTCCGGCAAATTGAATCAATTCTGCCTGGGAAAGTCTCCTGCGCTGCGTCGAAAAATCCTTTTCCAGCCGTACGGGAACGCCTGGCAGTTCACTCGGCGGCTGGCCCGTTTTATTGTCCATGAAGAGGGCATTATTCGTGGCCGACTGGATCACCGACTTGACTGATTCGTCTGAAAATTCCGGGTGCGAGGCAAAGCCCCAGACGCCGTTTTTATACACCCTGGCGGAAATTCCGTTTTTTACCAGTTTTACATTACCCATCAGGTTGCCGTTCACCAGGTACACCGCTTCCATCCGGTTTTCCTGCATCCTGAGTTCCGAGTATTCGGTGAAGAGGCTTTTATAACCGGACAGGTTTTTTTCTATCATGGCAGGTCCTTTTCTAAAGAAGGTTTTTCTTCTCCGGTTAACAGTATACTCAATTTTATGGCAATGAAAAGAGTCTTTTCCCGGGATTCCATGAATCCCTGCCGGTTGTATAATTTGCAGTAATGGAATATAAAAAGGCATGCATAGTATTGGAAAATTGATCTGGCAGGACGAATTCGATTATTCAGGATTACCCAACCCGGATAAATGGGTTTACGACGTATTCCCTCCCGGACGGGTAAACAACGAACTCCAGGCGTATACGAAAGAACGGCTCGAGAATGTCCGCGTGGAGGATGGCCGGCTTATTATTGAAGCGAGGCGGGACGGCTTTGACGGAAACGAGTATACGTCGGCACGCATTAAAACTTCGGGTTTGGGCGACTGGGCTTATGGCCGTTTTGAAGTGATGGCCAAGTTACCCAGGGGAAGGGGAACCTGGCCGGCCATCTGGATGCTGAGTTCGGAGAAACGCTACGGCAAATGGCCCGCATCCGGTGAAATCGACATCATGGAACATGTGGGCTACCGGCCCGGAGTGGTGCAGTCGTCGGTGCATTATTTCACCAGGAATTTCATGAACAACGAATTCAAAACCAAAACGTACGATCTCCCTGACTGCATGGATAATTTTCATCTCTATGCCTGTGAATGGTACCCGGACCGCCTGGATTTTTTTGTCGACACGGTTAAAATTTATTCCTACTCCAATCCGGGAACGGGTTGGCAGCAATGGCCTTTTGACCATTCTTTCCATCTTATCCTCAATATAGCTGTGGGCGGACACTGGGGAGGGAAGCACGGTGTGGACCCGGATATCTGGCCGCAGAGAATGGAAGTGCAATACGTCCGGGTCTATGATTCAGGAAATCACCGTTAAATCGATCATCACGAAATCCGGCCTTCCGGACGCGGATTACGTCATCAATCCGTATGTCGGCTGCGCAAACCGGTGCATTTATTGTTATGCTAGATTCATGAAAAGGTTTTCCGGTCACACGGAGGAATGGGGCAGTTTTGTGGATGTGAAAAAAAACGCCCCAGATCTCGTACCCGTAAATACCTCCAGGTACCGGGACAAGGCCCTGTTCCTTTCCTCGGTTACGGATCCCTACTGCGAACCCGAGAGACTGCATGGTGTGACCAGGCGCTTGATAGAAAGGCTCATTCCGCTCGCGCCGCGTCTTTCCGTCCAGACCAAGTCATCCCTTGTCGTACGCGACACTGACCTTTTCGTGCAATTCGCCCATTGCGAGGTGGGGATGACGGTGACTTCACTGGACGAGGCTGTCAGGCAAGAGATCGAACCATCGGCCTCAACGGTGGAAGACCGGCTCTCCGCCTTGAAGAAACTGCATGAAGCGGGCATCAGGAATTATATCTTCATAGGGCCCATTCTTCCGAATATCACCGATTGGAAGCGAATCATTGAGGCAACAAGGGGTTTTGTCGACTGTTTCATGTTTGAAAACCTGAATATTAAAGGGACGGTCCGGCACCATGTAAACAGGTGGCTCGCGGAAAGTCACCCTGGGCTTGTTGATGAGTACACAGAGATTTACTCTCGCGGGAACGGCTACTGGCAGGACACTGAAAACGATATCCGTTCGTATTGCGCTGCTGAAGGTGTCGAATATAAACTGTATTTTCATCACAAAAGCACCTCTAAAAACCTCCTTTTGGAACCGTCATGAAACGCTACTGCGTTTTGGCCTGTGCGCAGGCAATCAAAACCCTTTTAAAATAGGAGTTTTTAGAGGTTGCCCTGGGTAAATCAATAGTTTTTAGAGGTGCCCACAAGCGAAAAGGAAAAAGCGTGTAAAAATGACCTTTCATGCGGAACGCAGTGGAAGAGGTTTACTTTGACGTAAATGTCAAGTGTCTGCGTCAACAGGAGAGATTTTGAATTTGAAAAAAGCATTATTAATCGGATTGATAACGATGGTGCTGGCCGCATCAATGGCAGTCTGCCTGATGGCCGTATTCCCCGGTATCAGTACCGTCGAACAAACCCTGTCCGAATATGTGTCACTGCCTTTTGATCCCTCCCTTCAACTCGCTCAGACGTTCAATAACTGCGGCCCTTACAGCGTGATGGCCGTTCTCAACAGCCTGACCGGAAAAAAATATTTCGGTGAAGATCTTGCCACGGAAATGAGATGGCGCGTTCAGAAAAACCTTACCCTTCCCCAGGGAGTGCTTGATCTGCTGAACAGATACGGTATAATAACCCGGCCGTTCAGTACCCAATTCTCCGCGGATAAGGAACGTATTTCCGTTTTAAAAAGCTGCCTTTCACGAAGTCATCCGGTAGTCCTGCTGATAGAGGTCCACCATATCCAGCATTATGTTACCCTTCTCGGGTATAAAGGAAACACTTTTTATGCCTATGACTCCCTTCAATGGAAAACCGGCCCGGGGCGATTGACGGTGGATGATAACGGGCCGAAACCAGGCAACCGGACCTGGTCTGCGGCAAAACTCCTCCAATTATGGTCGGAAGGCGGTAAATGGATTTTCTACAGATATTACGGCATAGAGTGTATCTGGAATAAGTAAAAGACATCTTTAAAATGAATTCAACGCAGAGGACGCAGAGCGAGCGCTGAGTCCGCAGAGTGTACTCTCTTGTCATCGAAAATCAGGGATCTGTGGTTCTATTATATCCATTAACCAATGGATCCCAAATTCTGCGTAATCTCTGCGTCCTCCGCGTTTATTCCCTCTCCGCTTTCAAGATATCCAGATTCACTATTTAACCAGGCGGCCCGGCCCGCTGGGTTAGAACCAGCGGGCGAACCGCCCGGCGTTTCATACAAAACCTTCACCCCCTTGACAGCTGTTCTCCTTTGCGGAGATATTACCCATTAAGGAAATTCGGCTACCTTGGCTATGTTCGTGGCCGTATTGGACGGCCCGCCGATTTCATTGATGACATGGGTGATTTCACCCTGGCCGCCCAGGGAGACCGTCACCAGGTGGTGCAACCTGACGCCGGAATTGACCGGCGCTTCCATCGCACTGTGGCATTTAATCGACAAATCCACGGTATAGACGCAGTATACGCCGAGTCCCCACGCTTCATGAGAGGTGACGGAATTGGCCACCTTGTAGCTGGCGTAGCCATTGATGCTTCCGTTCATCCATGAGGCCTGGTTCGGTGCGTCATACGGGCATTCGCTCTGGTAGAAATACGTGCGCCCGTTGTTGCCGTTCCAGACAGTCTGGTATTCATGGAAATGTTCCACAAAGAGGCCGTAGATGGTTACGTAGTTCGCGTTCACGATCAGGCCGTTTGTTGTGGTGTTGACGGTCCAGCCGACACCGGTACCATGGTCGGCCCGCCACAGCCAGAAGTGGTCCACGACCGTGTCATGACTGTTGATTTCAACACAGTTTGTGGCCCTTCCAACGGCGGCACCGCCTACCCTGCAGAAGACGTCGAAAATGAAGGTGGGATTGCCTGAGTGGCGCTGGGAGCTTCCCCGCGGTCCCACTTCCAGCAGGACGGGTGAATTGACCGCGCCGGCGTCAAGCAGGAATCCCGCTATGGTAACGCCGTCGACATCGGCCACCTTGATGGCCGCCGTACCATTGACGGGCATCAGGGTTGCCAGCCCCATGCCCATGACAATGGTATCTGCCCTGTTGACCTGAATCGGTTCCGTAATTTCATAGATACCCGGGGTGATGAGGAGGTTCAGCCCCTGTTTCAGCATGTTGTTCATTGTTGCCGCACTGTCGCCTGGCTTGGCTATATAGAACTGGCTTATGGGAAGGGAAGTACCCGAGCCGATGCCATTGGCCCAGGTTATACCCTGGCTGTTTGTACGGATGGCCGGTTTAAAGACAAAGTAGCTGCCCGAACCATCCACGTAGAGGAACGGTTTTTCCCTGATGACCGGTGTCTGGCCCACAACGGTGTACGGCGGGTCCGGCCACGAGGCACCGGGATTGCCGACATCGCCGAGGAAGAACATGTTCCAGTTTGCCCCGACCCAGGATCCCATCTGGGTATTCCTCGAAAAATACTGCTGTTGCGAGGCCGATGAAATTTGCCCGTCAACGCGTGAATCCACAATGAACCCGCCGCTGGACCAGCTTCCATCATAGTTATCCGGATTCGGGTCCCATAAAGTGAGGTTACCTCTGATATGGACACGCCGCATGGGCGCCGCCTGCGAGGCTCCCCATGTTTCCGTACCGGACGGGGCCACCGGATTCGCGGAGTAGGTGGGTATCACGGAATAGTTTTCCGCCGTTCTCCAGAAATTACAGGTGGCATTACCGCCCATCCAGTCCGCTTCACAGCGTACCGAGCCGGTAATGGTGACGTCGTCAGGCCTCTGGCCCAGGCCGACGACTGACGTGTAGAATCCGACGGCGACATTGACATTATACGAACCTGGTTTGAAAAGGAACGCGTACCGCTGTGATCCGAACTGGTTGCCCGCCTGCTGGTTATAAATGGTGTCGTTTATGCTTTGTATTGATGAAGAGGACATGGATGGATCGAAGATGTAGACATTCGGTCCGAAATCAACCGGTCCCGGGGTGATCGTGATCGGTGTAGGTGTTGCGGTTGCCGTTGTTACCGGGGCCGAACCGGTCGGCGTGTTTGTCGGCGGAGATGTATTGCCGCCCGGGCCGTAAATTTCCAGTTCCCAGAGGGAATTGCCCCATCCGGTTGCCCGTGCTGTACAGTACACCCTGACATACCGTCCCGTGCCGGAAACTGACAGGTCGTCCGTACCGCCGTCGCCGCTTGTTGTTGAGTAGATGGTTGTCCACGTGGTTCCGTCGCTGGAAACCTGGATCTGGTAAGCCGATGCGCAGGCGGTTTCCCAGACCAGAACAACGCGGGTGATATTGTAAACGGCGCCCAGGTCAACCATGATCCACTGGGGATCGCTGAAGGCGCTGGCCCAGCGCGTCGATGTGCTGCCGTCAACCGCCTTGTCCGGCGACAGGTCGGTGTTTTCATT
>JAFGKU010000100.1 GCA_016928415.1 Spirochaetales bacterium | reverse complement strand
GAAAATAATCGTTTAGAAGATATAAAATTGTATTGAAAGACAATAAAACCCTTAATGATTATTTTATCGGCTGAATTAAATTCCAAAACCTATCAAGCCGATTTTTTAGATTTTTCCGATAGCCATCTCATTCCATCTTCTTCATCCTTGGCAAAATATATATCTTTGCTGATAAGATTTGCGATAAGCTTTTGAATACCGGTTAAGCCCAATAAAACAGTTTCGGATTTGCCTAATTCAGCTTCGATTTTTTTTACTATCTCAATTGAGCCGTTCTTTATTTTTTCCGTTGTATGCGTATTCTTAATATTTATTAAAAAATATTTTACCCTTTCCCGTAATGATAACTCAAGCATTTTGGTCTGCATTTGAAGGATTTCATCTTCATTCAAATTGGATAAATCGACGGAGATAACCCGGAATCCCCCCCTCTGAATTATCTTAATTCTTTCATTCATAAATATACCCTCCTTAAAAATATAAGACATATCACCTTGTTTTACTTAATGGACAAGGCAATTCAAGTTCGGATACCATTAATTCATCAAAGGTTTTGTATAATCTTCAATTCATATACATCACTATTTTAATTTAAAAAAAAAAGAATATCAATAAGAGGTGGAGGGGAACTATTGAACTTATCTTCCCTTGGCGATGGCTTTTCGTGCAATGTTATCTACCAACCCGGGGGCAATGGCTTTTAAAAGCACACCGGCTTTGCCTTTCAGCGTCATGACCACTTCCCTCTTGCGTTTTTCCATTGCCGGGAGAATCAGGTCGACGCATTGCCCCACCGTCATTATCTTTCCTTCCTGCACAGGGCTGCCGCCAAGAGGCTTCCCGTCAGGGCCGAAGGCACGCTGACGCACTTCCGTCGCCACAAAACCGGGATAGATCATGGTAACCCCGACCCCGGCAGATTTTAATTCTATACGCAGGGTATCGAAAAACCCGGCCATTGCATGCTTGCTTGCCGCATAGCCGCTGCGGGTTGGAACACCATTCTTGCCTGTAAGGCTTGAGACGCCCACGATCAAACCTTTTGTTTTTTTCAGGTACGGCAGGGCAAAATACGTACAGTAAACGCTCCCCAGGTAGTTGACACTCATAATTGTTTCAAATATGTCCAGGTCAGTAACCTCGTCGAACAATGCCCACATGCTGATACCGGCATTGTTGACAAGTATATCGATACGGCCGCAAGCTGCAATGGCCTTCTGAATCAATGCCTCGCATTGACTGCGTTCCGCTACATCGGTCGGCGCTCCTATTGCTTTGCCGCCACTGGATTCACAGGCAGTACGGGCTTCTTCCAATTTATCGGCATTGCGTGCTGCCATTACCAGACAGGCACCCCGTGAAGCCAGCCTCATCGACAACTCGCGTCCGATTCCACTTGAAGCGCCGGTAATAACGGCAACTTTATCCTTGAAATAGTTATTGCTCATCTGTTTCCTCCCGTTTAGCCGGATAGGGTATATTCACCCATCCATAAAATTCTTTTAACTGAATTTGCAAAGAATAACATTGTATCAAATGATTTTAAAGAGGATACTTTCAAAGTTCTAAAAAAAGTACGGCACGAGAATCAAACAAAGTATTTATTTTTCCGGTATCACCTTGTATAAACCGATATACTCCGGAGTTTCCCCATTTAAAATTTTGAAACAGCAATGGATATACCCGATGTGGTAAAAGATATGTCTGAACTGGGCGATAATTAATTCCATTTTTGTAAGCCGCATGTCCCGGAAAGTGATGATCTCCTCAAGGATGTCGTCATTCAAGCCGGAGATATAGGTTTCAATCTTTTTTCTGACAGCAAGAAAATATTCCCAAAGCTGCTGCCGGGACAATGAATTCCCCGTATCCATAAAAATCACATTAAGGTTTTTTGAATGAAATCGCGGTTCGGTGAAATCGGATGGATTTACAAAATTCTGGTCCATGGAGTGCAGTAAATGATAGAGTTGCTTCCAGATGGGAAAAACACCTGCCATATTGAAGATATTTTCTTCATTTACAACATCAAAGATGGCTTCAATATTTTGAAAAATCTGTTTAGACTGTTTTTTAATGCTTTCCGATATCATATTTCACCCTCATTTTATTTAAACGAATGATAACCTTTTTTGCCAGATCTCCTTTCGAAATTCAACTTGAAATCCTATTGCCTTATAAAAGGGTTGATCCGATCCTACGATTATTCTTTCTGCTCCCAGATTCATAGCCCGGTTTATTCCTTCATAAATAACGGCTCTGCCCAAACCCCTTTTCCTGTACATGGGAATTGTACCGACCGGCTCCAAAATGGCCAGGGCATTAATATCGTCAAACCATACTGTTGCGAACGCCGCAATTTCTCCCCGGTTATCCAAAACCGAAACGTCAAGCTCGGGCCGGTAATCCGGTGCTTTTCTTAAGGAAGTATAGGCCCTCTCCGTATCATCATCATCCGGTGAATCATTTTTATGATATCCAAAGGCTTTCCCATGAGCAAATCCCTTCTGATAATTATTGACAGTGTTGGCATCAGCGATCATAAATTCCTCATGTAAATTGACTGGCAGCCTGTCTTCCGGGGTAAAACTGGAAGAAGGCTCTGTCCAGTCCAAGCCCGTATATCCGTGTTGAAGTAATAACCGTTTCAGAAGATCATCATCTTCATTTACACGTAAATTGATAAACCGACCGTTTTTGTCTTCACCATATAACCTCTCCTCTGCGAAACCGATCAACCGGGATAGAAAATCATCGGTGAAATCAATGCATCCCTTTTGTATAAAGGCTTCTCCCTTGTTCTCGCCCTCCGAATTGACTACGGCAGCTATTCGATGAGATTTATCTTCCCAGACACCTACCGTCTGCGGCCAGGTATCGTATGTGTTATGCATAATCTGTCCAAAATACCGGCAGAAGTTCCATCTGTCCAGATACCAGTTCTTATTCCGGGGACATATTTTTTGCGTATTTTTTAAAAAGTCCCTTATTCGAAGGTAATCAAGTGTTTCAAATGTTTTACTTATATAAAACATGTTCAAAATATTCTATCTCAAATATTCTTCCTTTTCAATAATGCATTCTTCTGACTTAAAAAATCTACTTAAAGTCATGAATTTGAATTCTATAACGCAATCAATTATACAGTTCATCATGGCAGCTTTAGTTGCGAGGTTGAAAACATGGGCCCGTTAAAAAGGCACACCCCTCAAATGGCCGCGCATTGACAAATGCATATTATGGCTTTCTGCCGTATTACTTCCTTTCTCCATTGGCCTGTCAGTACTCCTTCAATCAGCAATACTCTTCCCTAACGTTTTTATATTTTACAAAAAGGAATTTCCATATATCCTCTGTATAGCTTTTTGGTGCATGTCAGGCCTGATGGCCGTTCTGATAGCTATTTGTCTATTGCTCAGAAAAAAAATTCCTGAAAGCAGGTTTTTTGAGCATCTCATACTCCAGGTCACCTGGATATTCGCCTCTTTGATCATATATTTTGCAGGTGCGGTAACCACTATTGCAGGACCTGCCGTCCTGCTGGGATTCTGGCTTTTCCCCTATACCATCTTCAACCGATTTCACGACATCCTGGGCCTTGCGAGTTTTCTGATTATCCAGGGAATAACCATATGGGTTTCCTTGTCTGGTATAATCTCGTACTCTCCCTTTATGTCCACATTCCCGTTTTCTGAAGGCCGGCCCATTACATTGTACGTGATATTTGTTGGAGGATTCGTCCTTTTATTCATAATCTCCAGCATCATAGGCAGCAGCCTTATCATTGAACGATTAAAAAGAAGGGAATCAATGTTGGGGAAAATGGCGATAACGGATGGCTTAACCCAATTATACAACCGCATTTGTTTCTTCGAAGTCTTCCAGAAGGAAATATCCCGTGCTAACAGAAACAGGAAGTGCTTTTCATTGATCATCGGGGATGTCGACCATTTTAAACAGGTTAATGACTCTTATGGGCATCTAGTCGAGGAGAAAGCCCTTGTTTTCATTGCATCGGCCCTCAAATCACACTTAGGGGAAAGTGACTCGATGGCCCGATATGTCGGTGAAGAGTTCATTATCCTGCTCCCGGAGACTGAGGACAAAAAAGCCTATCCCATCATAGAAAGATGTCGAAAAGCCATTGCTTCCAGAAGGTTTGGAATCTGTCCAGGCAGGTATTTCACTTTAACGATGAGTTTCGGTGTTACCTGTTTCGATTTTACGCTGCAGCTCAATGTTGAAAACATAATAAAGCAGGCGGATGAAGCCCTCTATAAGGCAAAAAACGCGGGCAGAAACTGCATCATGCTGTTATAAAGAAAACAGTTTAATTCGCAGCCAGGTACTCTTGTCCGGAACATTCCTTTCCCAGTACCGTCTGCACCCTCTCTATAAAACATTTCATATCGAATGGCTTCTGGAGAATTTCCAGTTTATCACTGTCCACTCCCACAGTATGCAAATCGACATCGGTATATCCCGATATATATAAAACCTTCAGGCCGGATTTTTGACTTTGGAAGGTCTTCCCCAGGTCAAACCCGTTTTTTTTACCCGGTATGACAATATCCGATACCAGCAGATCAATGGAATCCTGATTCCGGGAAAATATTTCCTCAGCCTCCGAAGCGTTTTCCGCCATGTAAACCGAGCAGCCGCAGCGGTTCAGAACCGTATTAAGAAGCGTCCGTATCTGTTCATCATCCTCCACCAGCAATACAGTGCTTGTCCGCTCAAACCTTTTGATGCGGCTGCCTTTCGCCCCGGATTTTGCCTCGGCCCCGGAAACCCTGGGCAGGTAAATATGGAACGTAGAACCCATCCCCGGTTCACTGTCAATCCATATCCCTCCCTTGCATTGCTTGACAATTCCATACACGGTTGAGAGGCCTAACCCGGTTCCCTTTTCCTTTGTGGTAAAAAAAGGATCGAAAATCAATTTTTGTTCCGCCGCAGAAATTCCCACACCGGTGTCCGTCACGGACAACACAATATACTCTCCCGGAACCAAACCGGGGACCCTGGATGATGAATTTTCATCCATGGATAAAGCCCTGGTCTTGAACAGGATTTTACCGTCATTACCCATGGCATCACGGGCATTGACGCACAGGTTTATTATTACCTGCTGGATCTGTCCCGGATTCACAGAAACGTGGCAAGGATCATCATAAAAATCCATCAGGATCTGAATATTTTCACCTATCAGACGCTCTATGATCTCTTTCATTCCACTAATGACTTTATTGAGACTGAGTATTTGGGGATTCAATACCTGCTTTTTGCTGAAGGCAAGAAGCTGGTTTGTCATCTCAGCGGCCCTGTTGACGGCATGCTTTATTTCAAGCAGTTTGCCCGATCTGAATTCGGAAATTCCCGGCTCTTCCAGGGCAAGATCGGTACTGGTCATGATGACTGTAAGGATATTGTTAAAATCATGCGCAATACCTCCCGAAAGCCTTCCTATCGCCTCCAGTTTTTGTGACTGTTGGAGTTGGGCCTCAAGGGTTTTACGGGTACTGACATCGCGCAGAATGAAAAGAACTTTCTCAATTTTATAAAAGACAATACCGGATGAATAATATTTCAATATGCCCCCGGATTTTATCGAAAATTCAATCGATCCGGGCTCATGTGAATTGAAGACCTCTAAGATGCAATTTATTACATCTTCAGGCAGGGGTTGAGTGAATATATCCCGGAAATTCAGTCCCAGGATCTCCTCCCTCGGCCTTGAGAATTCAAAATTAGACCCACCCATGACAGCCGTCACCAAACCATTTCGGTTAATTTCAAAAATTGCGTCAGGAATACCCTGCAGGATCGATTTGAAATTATCCTCGCTTTCCTTGAGACGCTTCTCGATTTTTTCCCTTGCCTTTATTTCAAGCCGTAACTCCTCGTTATGCGCTTTCAGGGGATTCAACAGCTGCCGGTTTATTGCACCGTATCCCATAATCCCGATTGCCGCCAGGGTCGTAAAAGAAAGGACCGGGATGCCTATGTCAAAAATACCTCCCAGCAAAAGCCCGAAAATAAATATCAGGATACTTAAAAGCATATAATGACCGCTGGTTTTCTTTCGTCCCTTCCAGAAAAGCACCAAGGTTCCGGTAAAATAAATTACGGGAATGGTTGCCATGATTTTCCCCAGGTCGGTCAGGAAATAATGAGTTGTTCCGTTTTCACCCAGGAAAAATTTTTCGGCAAAGGCATGCCGGAAAGGGGGGACAAGATAGGACAGGTTGACAACGAAACCCAGAATACACAAAACATTGATAAGCCGGCTGTTTTTCTGGACAAAATAATTGGCGAATAATAACAGCAGCTGCGGTACGCAGATAAAGGTAAACAGGGAAAATTCCCCGAAAAAATCCGAGTTTCCCATTTTTAACCAGAGTGAAAAACGCAACACCAGGGAGAAGGCGGACCATAAACAGACAGCCAGTGCAAACAGGGAAAAGAATATGTTCAGCCTGTTCCTCAGATCAAGGCTGATAATGAAAAACGACAAAGCCATGGCAATGGAGGCCGCTATTGCGTAAACAGTGATGTCTATCCAGAAAAGTACCGGCATTTTTTACCCGGCCTGAATTATACGACAACATAATCAAACCGTCAAGAAAATAACGATTTACTCCGGATAGTCGGTAATCTTTGGATTACCGCTGCAATTGATGGCGGTTTTCCCGCCAATACCATTGATAACATTCATTATTCCTCCATTGGCTCCAATACAGACGGTAATTATATGGTGGAACCTGACCTTCGGGGTCCTGGGAGCTTCGACCGCATTCGACAGGAAAATATCACCCTTTTTGAAGACACTGTAAATTCCCATCCCCCAGGCTTCATGACTGGTCACTCCGTCGTCAACCTTATAGGATGCCCATCCCCTGACACCAAATCCTGCGGTCCAGCTTCCCTGGTCCGGAGGGTCATAAGGAAGCTCGGATTGGTAAAAATACGTCCTTCCTCCGTCGCCGTACCAAAAAACCTGGTACTCCTGGTAATGTTCGACGAACAGGCCATAAATCGTTACATTGTTCCCGTTCACAACCAGGCCTCTGGCTGCCCTGTTATACATCCAACCGACACGCGAACCGTGGTCGGCACGCCATATCCATGTATGGTCTACGATTGTATCATTTGCGTTAATACGCAGGCTTACCTGCGCCTTGCCGATGCCGGAGCCGCCCACCCGGAAAATAACGTCATGCAGAACTATGGGATTACCTGTGTGACGGGCAATATTGTTGGTACCGACCTCCATGAGGACAGGCGGATCGGCGTTTCCTGCATCAAAAAGCACGCCGGAAACGGTGACACCGTCGATGTCCCCTATTTTCATTCCGGCATTACTCGTGTCTACTCTCAATGTTGCCAAGCCCATACCGAGGATGACTGTATCCGGCCGGGTTACGTGAATAGTGTTTGTCAAGCCGTAAATACCGGGAGTCAGGAGAATATTCATTCCCTTAGAAAGCTGTGTATTCAGGGTATCGGCCGTATCCGTATCAGACCTTGCAATATAAAATTTACTAATGGGTAAAGTATTTCCGGGAACCGATCCTTCGGCCCAATCATACCCGGCACTGTCTTTCTTGATCGATGGAAGACGTACACTATACTCTCCCGCCTTGTTAACTTGAAGGTAAGGCTTTTCCCGAATTACCGGGACAACCGGTATCCTGGTATACGGCGGATTCGGCCAATTGCCGGCAGGCGGGTTGACGACGCCGACAAAAACCATGTTCCAGTTTGAACCGGTCCATTTGGCCCATTCGGTATTCCGCGAAATCCACTGTTGCTGGGGCCCGGAACCGACGGTACCTTCCACCCTGGTATTGGCCATCCAGCCTCCGCTTGCCCAGCCTGAATGCTGATGAAGTACCATGTTGCCTTCAATATGCATTTGACGAAACCAGGTGGCCTGGGAAACGGCCCATTGAACGAATTTATCGGAAGGTACTACGGAGAAATTAGTAACACCCCGCCAGAAATTACATGTTGAGTTATTACCTGAAAGATAAGCATCGGAATGGAGATTACCTGTTATTTTGACCTCATCGGGTGACGCGCCCAATCCCATAACTTCCGTGTAAAACCCAACCGGGATGTCCACAGCATAGGTACCGGGCTTAAACAGCAGGGCATACCGTTCGTTTCCGAATTGTGCGAACCTCTGAGAATTATATACGCGGTTTATCTGCTTCTGGATGGTTTCTGCTGACATGGAAGGATCAAAAACAATCACATTCGGTCCGAAATCCACCTGTTGTATCTTTTGAGCAAAAGAGGGGACCAATGCGAAAACTATAATTATACAAATTAAAGCGATTCTTTTAATGTAATTCATCATCTTAGCTCCTTAAAAAACCTTCAAATTTATCCTGGATTCCAGAGCATACAAAAACTGCAGGAAATCCATTTTAGCCAGATTGTTCCAGCCCTGCGTGTTTATATATACCCGGCCACTTACATATCCTCTAAAACCGGTTCCCCTTCAATAAACTCGACCGGCAATCCCAGTTCCCTGAAATATTGACACATGGATATACAGGCGAATTTTTCCGTGGAATAATGGGTACCTCCTAAAATGTTTATCCTGTTCTGTTCAGCAATTTGGTGTGCCTTTTGTGAATACTCACTTTTCGTTGAAATACCGGTTACAAAAACATTCGCCTTCTTTTGCACAACCTCCTCGATCGTTTCCATGAGCCCTCCTCCCGCCACGACAGCCACAGTCCCATCTATGATAACATCATCACCATAATCATAAAGCCTGGTATCGTGCCCGAC
Source organism: Spirochaetales bacterium (assembly GCA_016928415.1). Classification (GTDB taxonomy): domain Bacteria; phylum Spirochaetota; class Spirochaetia; order SZUA-6; family JAFGRV01; genus JAFGKU01. The sequence goes on along the minus strand of JAFGKU010000100.1, from coordinate 26,098 downwards.
GGTTTTGCTGAAATGTTTCTGTAATTCCTGAATCGTCCTGTACCGCGTGTGGCCTAACACGCCGCATAATGCGCCAAAATAAGGGGCAAAGGCTTTTTGTGGTTTTATCTCAAGAGCTTTGGCCAATGATACGCTTGTTGAATAATTACCAAAATTGTCCAGGGGTACATGGAGGTTGTACACGGAGATACGTCGGGATTTCAATTGCCGCAACAAATCAGGGTCCATCTGCAACCATACTCCCGAGGTATTCCTTATATCCCACTCAGCCGCATGGTGAACAAAAAGCAGGGCATCCCTTACTCCTGAATTCAAAATAACCTGGAGCACATGTTTTGAAGGAAAAACGGCTGTGAATACACTGTCTATCTCCCCGGCGAAATCGCAGACCAAACCCATGGAACGGCTTTTATAATTTGGGCAAAGGAATTCGGATACCTCCTCCATATGCGCGGCCCAGTCATCACTCATTGCCGTAGTTATAAAATCTTTTTCCAGCTGGTTATACAAGTCAATGGCTTCCATGTATGATTATCCCCCGGTTCAGTGTATTTTTAAAATCGCATAATTTACTGTAAATTTCATAAATTGAACAAAACCAATCGTATTTTATCATTAATAAGTTGAAAATCCAATGGGAATCAATTACCTTTTATTTAGCAATGGACTGCTGGAAGGTTTTTATATGAATGGCCGGTTGCGTATCACTGCCATTGCGGCAATTATCCTATTCCTCTTTATCCTGATAAACGGATGCGGCAATTTTGACTTAAACGACCCCTATTCTACCCCGGGACCAACCGGAACCCATACGGATACGCCCACAGGTTCTACTCCAACCAACACGCCCACAAATACGTCCACTAATTCTCCAACGAATACACTGACAGATACGCCGACAAATACAATGACCGATACGCCAACGAACACTGACTCCCCGACAAATACGGTTACCAATACCCCGACACCTACCGATTCACCAACTGATACGGCCTCGAACACACCGACTCCGACTGATTCACCTACATATACTGCCACAAACACATCCACTCCTACCGACTCGCCCACAGACACCGCCACGGATACACCCACTCCGACCAATTCACTCATTGATACGGCTACACCCACAGATTCCCCCACTGACACAGCAATAGATACACCTACACCGACTGATTCGCCCACAGATACAGGTACTGACACACCCACTCCTACCGACTCACCAACGGATACCGCGATCGATACGTCGACACCCACAGACTCACCAACAGATACAGCTACAGATACACCGACGCCGACCGATTCGCCGACAGATACAGCTACTGATACACCAACACCAACTGAATCGCCTACAGACACGGCTACTAATACTCCCACCCCAACTGACTCTCCAACAGATACAGCTACTGATACACCGACGCCGACCGATTCGCCGACAGATACAGCTACTGATACACCAACACCAACTGATTCGCCCACAGACACTGCTACGGATACACCCACGGAAACCGCTATGGATACACCGACGCCGACAGACAGTGCGACACCAATCGATTCACCGACACCAACAAATTCCCCGAACAGTAATCTGGTCCTGAACCCGGACTTTGAATCTGGTATTACAAATTGGATAGATTGGGGTAATACAACACCTGTACCTGATCCCGCGAACGGTGTATATGCGGCGCAAATCGGTACCGGCGAGGGCGGATTAGGCCAGGTTATCGCAGGAATTTCGGAAGGCTTATACTACACATTGTCCGGTTCGGGAAAAGTCAGTCCACTCTCGGAGATCGCCTATCTCGGTATTGACTGTATGGACGATCTGGAAAACCTGCTGGAAGGTGGCAAGTTTGAACTCGCATTTTATAACACGCAGTATGCACAACAATCACTGACCTTCACACCGATAACCGGCACAACCAAGGTCCAGGTATATATTTATAAAGATCCTGGTGTAGGGGGATATGCTTTTATCGATAATATCTCTTTTAGCCTGGCATCTGCGCCAACTCCATCACCATCTCCGGCCGTGAATCTGATCCTGAATCCGGACTTTGAATCAGATACCACAAATTGGTACCCCTGGGGCAATATAACGACTACACTCGATCATCAAAATGGTGTAAATGCCGTACAAATCGGCTCAGGCGACAGTGGGCTGGAACAGATTATCGCCGGATGTTCCGCAGGCACCCAGTATACTCTCTCCGGCTGGGGCAAGCTGACTGACCGAACGGGCAACTTCTATTTAGGTGTTGACTGTATGGACGAAGGGGAGTCAATTCTGTCTGCTAGTACGTTTGATATTGTATTCCGTTTCAACGAGTACAGGAATCAGTCACTCACATTCACAACGGTGCCCAATACAACCAAAATTCATGTTTATATTTGTAAAGATTCCAGTATCGCACCTGATGCCTATATTGATAATATATCCTTGACGGGCCCTTAATACAGCCGCACAGCGGAAGCCTTGAAATGAAGGTAAACCCTGCCGCCGATGCACAAGCGCATCTCCTTAAGGGATTTTTTCGTTATGCACGATTTTATTTTTTCTCCGACATCCATTTCTACAATTACCAGATTTTCATTATTATATGCTGTTTCTATTTTCGATATGGTTCCCTGGACATTATTGCGGGCGGAAGTCTCCACGGGAGCGGATGAAAGAAAAATGCGGTCATAATCAATCACGGCCGTTTTAAAATCCCCTTCCAAATAGGGACAGTAAAAATGGAATTTGCCTGAATCAAACTGAATGAACTGTTCATCGTTCACGATTAATTCGCCCTTAAAAATATTTTCCAGGGGTTCCGCTGTTTTCCCTTCCTCCAGATGGAGAATGGAGTCACAAACTCTATAGGCAAACGGGATGTTATGCGTACTGACGATAATCGTACAGCCGTATTCCGTTTTTATCGCCGTTAAAAGTCCTTCAATGCGTGCGACATTGGCCTTGTCGACACTGGCCGTCGGTTCGTCCAGAAACAGGACATCCGGTTTTATAATCAATGCACGTGCAATGGCTACCCGCTGTTTTTCACCGGCGGAAAGGGCTTGACTCCTTCTCTTTTCAAATCCCTCCAATCCAACGACAGACAATGTTTTCTTCACAAGGCTACTTATGTTTTTCGGCCCTGCTTTCCTTATTCGCAATCCATAGGCTACGTTGTCATAAACGGTAGCCGAAAAAAGAAGCGGATTTTGATGGACATAAACCGTCTTCTGCCTGGCAACCTTGTTCTGCTTCAGGGATTCCCGCATAAAAGTTATTTCGCCTTGATTATACTCAATCAGACGATTCAGTATTTTCAAAAATGTTGTCTTGCCCGACCCATTCGGACCAAGCAAAACATGAACCTTCCCGGACTCCAGGTCCAGCCGGTCAATATCCAGGACCACCTCTTCATTTTGAGGATAGGCATATTTCAGATTCCGTATTGAATACAATAGTTCGGACATTTATCTCTCTTTCACCAAGGTATGTATTATTCCATTTACTAACAATGCAATAGTAACAAGAATAACACCCAGGGCCAGCGCCTGGGAAAATTCCCCCTTGCTTGATTCAAGGGCAATACTGGTGGTCATTGTGCGGGTGTACCAGCGGATATTACCACCCAACATCATGGAGACGCCTACCTCGCCTATCACCCTCCCGAATCCGGCAAGAACGGCGGAAAGAATGACAAAACGGGCCTCTATCAACGTTGCGGCAAGGACGTTCCTTCCTTTTGCACCCAAAGTGACAAGCGTTTCGTAAAAGCGTCCGTCCACCTTGGATAATCCCGAATAAACAAGGGAAACCATGATCGGAAAAGACAGGACCACCTGCCCCATCACGATGGCCCATGGACTGAAAAGTATATTCAGCGAACCCAGCGGACCTGACCGTGAAATCAGGGAAAACACCAGCAGCCCCACAACAACTGTGGGAAGGGCCAAGAGGGCATTGATGACTGCCACCAGGCCGCGTTTAAAGGGGAATGTATTAAAGTGAAGCAGAATTCCGGCCGGGATGCCCAGGCAGGCGGTGACGCCTGTTGAAATAATGGAAATATACAGGGAAGTGAAAACGATGGTGAACACTTCCCTGTTCCCGCTGAATATTAACTGAAATGCCCGGCCAAAGGATTCCATGTTTATTTATCGGCGTCAGGATAAAAAAGCTGGTCACCTTTTATCTTGTAGGCGGCGATCAGTGACTGCCCTTCCTCACTGACAATCCAGTTCTCAAGGGCCATGGCCCCTTCGAAATTGACATGTTCGTATTTTTCCGGATTCACGGCAATAATTCCATAGGGATTGAAAAGGACAGGATCCCCCTCAACCAGCGCCACAAGGTCCACCTTGTCGCGCATGGCAATATACGTACCCCTGTCCGCTATCGTATAACCCTGCATGTCGTTGGTCATCATGATGACGGCGCCCATTCCCTGGCCCGCTTCCTTGTACCATATTCCCGAAGGGTCGATGCCGGCTTTCTTCCACAGCTCGCGTTCCTTAACATGCGTCCCGGATTTATCGCCCCTGGATACAAAATCCGCTTCGGATGTGGCGATTCTGGACAATGCCCCGGCGGCATCCTTCATACTTTTGATACCTGCCGGGTCACTTTTCGGCCCGATAATGACAAAATCATTGTGCATGACGTCTTTCCTGTTAATCCCGTTACCTGCCGCGACAAACTCATCTTCTTTTGATCTGGCATGCACAAACACCACATCCACATCCCCTTTGGCGCCCAATTCAAGCGCCGCTCCGGTACCGACGGCAATGACATCCACGGAATATCCCGTCTTTTCCTTAAACACGGGGAGCAGATAATCGAGGAGACCGCTGTTTTCCGTGCTGGTCGTTGTAGCCATTTTAATCCGTGGATTGGCCGGCATCTCTTTTTCACCGCTGCCGGTTGCGAACAAGCCGACACCAAAAGCAAGAAACAAAATAATTCCAATGCAGAGTATTTTCTTCATTTTCTTCTCCTTTCCAAAATACGGGAGGTCGGCACGTTTCCTTGCCGGCCCTTAAGCCTTTTAGCCTGCGACTGATTACCGTGGAGGTTACTTGATGAATTGTGACCTCTTTAGGGTGACAGTTCGGAGTTATTGTTACAGCATTTATACTACAACAAAAAATCATGGTCAATAAAGAGAATTTTCCCGGCACACTGCATTGGGAATTTTCATTGTTTTATTATCAAGTAAGACACCAGCTGGGTTTTATCAGAAATGCATACTTTACCTAATTGATCAAACAGATTGGATGTTTTAGATTTTTGTTGCTTTTTTCAGATATTCGTATTACAATCCTAGTTATAGATCTTTATTTTCGTATTCGGAAGTAAAGGCAGGGGAAAAACAAAATGTCTCACAGAAGAACCATCTTGGAACCAGCCAAGATATTACACCATTGCAGGGGAATATACCAATCCCTAATTATCTTAAAAATGTAAACGTATTCATATTCATCACACTTGCAGGCAAAATATTTTGAAAGGGAAAACAAAAGGAGGATAACCATGTATAAATCCGGCTATATCTAAAAACTTTTAAATGAAACTGTTCGCATAATATTTGATAAAATTAATTTAAAGGAGATAAAATGATCTTAAAAAAAATGTTACTTTATTTTATAACGTGTTTTCTGATAATTCTCCCCGTAAGTCTTTCTGCACAAACATACGCCATCCCGGGCCAGATCGAAGCCGAAAACTATTCCTCCATGAGCGGAATACAGACGGAAGCCTGCTCGGAAGGCGGCACGAATGTCGGATGGATCGAGGCCGGCGACTGGATGGAATATTCGGTGAACATTACGGCGGGAACGTATAACGTATCTTACCGCGTTGCCAGTCTCAGTTCGGGGGGCGGTTTATCACTGCAGATAAACGGCGCTACATATAACACGGTGAGCTTCGCCGCAACCGGCGGCTGGCAGACATGGACAACCGTAACGGGAACCGCTACATTGCCAGGCGGTAACCAGACAATTCGCATCTATGCAAACCAGACCGGATGGAACATAAACTGGTTCAGCTTTGCCAGTACAGGCGTTTCCACACCGACACCGACACCCACACCCGGCTCAAGCCTTACAGACATAACCAACCTGGGGGGCACTGTTTCAGCCCAGTATTACGATTCTCCCACAAACGAGGAAATAGATAAGCTCGTTGACAATACGACATCCACGAAATACTTGACCTTCCATACCTCCGGATGGGTCCAGTACCAGATAAGTACCGGATATGTTGTCACACGGTATGATATAAGTTCAGCCAATGACGCAGCTGAGAGGGATCCTTACACATGGACTTTCCAGGGATCAAACAATGGATCTACCTGGACAACTCTCGACACCCGAAGCGGCGAAGATTTCCCCAACCGGTTCCAGACACGGAGTTTCTCGTTCAGCAATTCATCAAGCTTTACCTATTACCGCCTGAACATGACGAACAATTCTGGTTCGATCCTCCAGTTGTCTGAACTGGCCATATACGGCGTGCCGGGGTCCAACACCAACACTGCTACCCCGACAACCCCGCAGCAAAATACGGCCACACCTACCCCGACACAACCGGCAACACTCACGGACATAACCAACCTGGGCGGAACCGTTTCGGCCCAGTATTATGATTCACCCACAAATGAGGAAATAGATAAACTCATTGACAATACGACATCCACAAAGTACTTAACCTTCCATGCCTCCGGATGGGTCCAATACCAGATTGGCACCGGATACGTTGTAACAAGGTATGATATAAGTTCCGCTAATGATGCAGCCGAAAGGGATCCCTACACATGGACTTTCCAGGGATCGAACAATGGATCCACCTGGGCAACCCTTGACAGCCGGAGCGGTGAGGATTTCCCCAACCGGTTCCAGACAAGGAGTTTCTCGTTCAGCAATGTTTCAAGCTATACCTATTACCGCCTGAACATGACAAACAACTCAGGCACGATCCTGCAGCTTTCCGAATGGGCCATATACGGCGTTCAGGGCTCCAACACCAACACGGCCACCCCGACAACTCCCCAGCAGAACACGGCCACACCCACCCGCACTTCCACGCCGACACCGACATGGACACCGGCACCTACGGCAACCCCCGTTGGTGGATGGCGGGTCGTCTGGGAGGATAATTTCGACGTCGATGGCCAGCCCAATTCAGCCAACTGGAACTACCATGTAGGGAACGGTTACAATACAGGCATCCCCGACTTCCAGGGATGGGGCAATGGTGAATGGGAATGGTACAGACCAGAAAACAGCTATGTCCAGGGCGGGAACCTTGTCCTCCGCGCCGATTATTCCACCACACCCTACTATAACGTGGGAGGAAGAGACTGGTACCAGAAATCCGGACGCGTCACAACACAGGGCAAACACTCGTGGACGTACGGAAAAATTGAAGCAAGAATCAGGCTTCCGAAAGGCCAGGGGAACTGGTGTGCCTTCTGGATGCTGGGAGCCTCTTCGGACGGTTCATACACGAGTAATTACAATCCATCGTCCTCCTACTACGATGTCATGGTCACCAACTGGGCCAGCTGTGGCGAAGTTGACATCTGTGAACATGTCGCGGCCAGCACGACGGGCTTTGCCAACTGCTTCTGGGACAACCGCATCGGCGTTTACCCGTGGGACGGCACCCAGAACGCGAATTACGGTAATGACGCTGCGTACTACGGCGATGTCAATGTCTACAAGGTATATTCACTTGAATGGGATGCCACCTACATGAAGTGGCTCGTTGACGGTGTCCAGACCCATATCATCGATATCACACCGTCCCATCTTGAAGAATTCCACAAACCGTTCTACCTCATACTCAATATGGCCATCGGCGGCACACTTGGCGGTGCCGTTGATGCGGGCGCATTCCCTATGTACATGTACGTGGACTATGTCAGGGTCTCACAAAAATAGACGAATAACCCACAGGTACTCACAGCCGCCGGCTTAAACCCCGGCGGCTTTTTTATTCCCATGAAATATTATTCTTGCTTTCCTGACCGGCTTGCATTATTTTTTAAGCATCACACATTTGGAGAATATAATGAGATATTTATTTATTTTAATTATTATCATTTTTATGCCTCTCCCGGTTTTTTCCGAGGACAGGGGCTTTGTTGGTGAATGGGAGGAAAACACTGAAGATGAAAAGTTATCCGATATCGGGAAAGTTGTGATCACGTTAAACCAGGATAACAATACCTATATGATGGAAATACTCCAGCCCGGCTACGGCATGGACCCCGATACAGGGGAAATCATGATAGCCTACATGAATGCCGGCAGCGTTGCGCTGGACCCCATCTATGATAACGAAAAAAACCAGCTGGTAGTCGGTTTTACAGGAATCATTCCTTCGAGCGAAGCAGCCAAAAGGCATGGGAATAAAGGCGCTTCCAGCCTGGTCCTCGACAATAAAAATTTTAAACGCATATTCATACTGAAAAAGAAGGGTGGTGCCCTTTTAGTCGATGTTTATTATATATGTAACGGTTTGCCTGAATATAATAAGCACACTTCCTCATTATTGTATTAAAAACAAATTTAATTAAAAAAGGAGAACCCCATGAAACGGCTAATCCTTGGTATTCTTGTCATTATGTCGATATCAGCACTTGGTTCCTGCTTTATATTCGGACCGTCCGGGGTAAAATTATGTTATGAAGAAAACGCCCAGTTCGAACTCACAAGTCCGGAGGGTACAAGGGTTCTCATTGACGTGTATGACCCGGCCCTCTTATCCCGGCCCGCAACGGAAAAGGACGTACTGTTGACCACCCATTCCCATACGGACCATTACAATAATAATTTTGTCGAGTCCTTCAAGGGAACCAAAATAATGATGAGGGAAGCGGAACTCACGCTGCCGGACGTAAGGATCAGGTCCATAGCCTCGGCACATAATGCCAACCTGCCTCTCCTGCCGGAAGGCGGGAGCAATTATATTTTTGTCATAGACATGGGCGGTCTGCGCATCGTTCATTTCGGGGACATCGGTCAGGATGCATTAAATCCTCAACAGCTGGAGATTATCGGGAAGGTGGACATAGCCATTTCACAGCTTGCCAATAACTTTAGTTCCATGTCCTTTTACAATAAAAAGGGCTTCAACCTCATGGACCAGGTAAAACCCAGGCTTCTACTGCCAACGCACATTGACCTTAATTCGGCAATGTTTGCCAATGAAAAATATTCATGCACCTGTTCGGATGCCCCTGCCGTCATAGTCAACGAGGCACGTCTTGATAAGGACCTCAAAAAGGACAAGGAAACATCCTGTCTTTTCCTGGGGAAACGGGCCCCCGACTTCAAAGCGTTAATGAACCTGGAAAAAATAGGATGGTAACAGATTACCTCAGTTTTTCACCACAGCGTTTGCAGTAATTGGCATCAATGTCATGATCTTCCAGATTACAGCGGGGACAACCGCCTGCCTCTTTTTTTTCAATGCCCATTATCTTTTTCCGCGATGAAACAAACTCCGAGGTCACGATTCCGGTTGGAACGGCGATAATGGCATAACCTGTTATCATGATCAGGGACGCTATCACCTTGCCTAAAAATGTTTTAGGAGAAATATCCCCGTAGCCCACGGTTGTCAAGGTAACGACGGCCCAGTAAATACTGTCGGGAATATTTTTAAACCCGTTTTCCGGGCCTTCAATAAGGTACATCATCGTTCCCATGATGATGACGAGGCTCAGGACAGCCATTAAAAAAACGACGATTTTCCTGCGGCTGGCACGCAGCGCATGGACAATCACCTCCGCTTCGCCGATATAATAAGTCAATTTGAGAATACGGAAAACCCGTAACAACCGTAAAGCCCGGAGTACCAGGAAATACTGAGAACCCGGAATAATTAAGCTGAGATAAGTAGGGATGACGGCCAGGAAATCGATTATCCCCAAAAAACTGAAAATATATTTACCCTTTTTTTCTACAACGAGTATGCGGGAAATGTATTCCAATGTAAAAAGAATGGTAAACACCCATTCAAGCACACGCAGGCCGCTCGTAAATTCCGGCTGGCTCAGCTGGACGCTTTCAAGCATCACGGCCAGAACGCTTAATATAATAGCCCAGAGAAGCACCACGTCAAACGCTTTTCCGGTAAAGGTGTCGGATTCAAAGATGATACTGTATCCTTTGCGTTTCAACCTCTTAGAAACTGATTCAGGGACAGATGAGTTCATGCAGTTCTCCTCTGTTTCAGGTGTAAAGAAATAGCTGACCAACTTGTCGGGAAAGCAATATCTTTCTCTTTCAAAACAGCGGGATCAACATAACGGATTTCCTCTATCTCCGATTTATCAAAACGGTCCGGGTAATCCCTTATTTCTGCCATAAAAAAACAGTCACAGACATTGTACCGGATGCCTTTATATTCATAGATATTCGGGAAAGAAGCGTGGTAACGGCATTCGGTTATTTGAACATCCAATTCTTCCCGAACTTCCCGCTCAAGAGCTTCTTCCAGGGATTCTCCAGGGTCAACGAAACCGCCCGGTAGATCGAGTTTCCCTTTGCCCGGATCATTGCTGCGTTTGATCACCAACAGCTTTTCATCCCTGAAAATAAGGGCTGCCACGGCAGCCGCCGGGTTGAAGAAGAAGACATATCCGCATTCCCCGCAAAGGTATTCCTTCGAATCCCGGGTCTCAATCCTGCCGGACCGGCACGAGGGACAGTACCTGAAAATCATATATTAATGTATCCTCTGGAAATAAATATTATACGTCTGGTCCGCCGGGGCGGCATAATACTTACCCATCAATAAATTATTTTTCTCCACATACATCAGTTTATAAAAGCTGCCCTTATAATTTTCATCATCAAATTCAATGTAAATTATCTTACCGTCACTGGAATCCCGGATCTCACTTTTAGCTATATTTATCTGTCGGGGATTAAAATACCTGGCATAGACCTGATTGTCCTTTATACCGGTTATTTCCAGTACATAACCGCCATCCGGCCTTTCCCATTTACCTATTACCTGCTCGTAGTTTACACCGCAACCGGATATTATTAGTAAAGACATCATAAAAAAAATTATGCAATTCAGTTTTTTCATACCAGACCTGACTTCTTGTATCAATCTCATGTATCAAGCTCCTGCACCAATCTAAAATTCAAGTGTTTTCCCAACCAATAAATCCCTGTACTTTGCACCAAAGGCCGTTCGAAACTTCTCAAGGCTCCAATCGGAACTGTCATGGGGGGAGAGGGAAACGTACCGGATGCTTTCTTCTTTTTTCAAAAAATCGATAGCGGCTTCCGTATCCGCTTCACTGATGGGTTTAAAGGGATTTGCCGTGGATACGAATTTCTGCGCATTAAGAGACGCAATGAAGACACGCCCGCCGTTAACGGGGAAATGAAGACCCCCGAAAATTCCATAAATGGGTTCGTTAAATAACTGCCTGGCCCTGCGGACGATTTCCTGGACCGTCGGATGCCCGCATCCGATGATAAGGACTAATCCTTTTCCTTTGACATTGACAGCCATGGCCTGCTCTTCCGTATTCCCCAGGATCAGCAAATTCCGCGGGATGGGCCCCAAAGATACGATCCCGGGAGCCAAAACCCTGGGTCCGCCTGTTGCCTCCACCCTGAGGCCCGGATTCCATTGGGAAGGCGTTACCGGGACGGGTGAATAAACGGTTACTTCAGGGACAGAGACTTTACCTTTTGAAAGGCTGAAGCACTTATTCCTCGACTCTTCAAATCCACCCACATGATCATTATGGATATGACTTAAAAAAATCATATCAATATCCACAACGCTGATACCCAATTTTTCCATATTTTGAATCAAGGGGCTCGGGTGTTCGCCATTCTGATTGGCGCCGAAATCAAAAAGAATTGTCAGATCATCTGCTTTTATCAGGTAAGAAACTCCCGCCTCGGTCTTCATATCATCCCTGTCGGTATAGAAGTCCATAAGCGGAGTAATTGATAATGAATTAACCGAACCATAGGAAGACAGTTTATCAAAATGCATGGCTTTTATTGCCAGCACATTCTGTTTCTGTTTTTTTACAGAGAGGGCAATGGCCACACCCAGGGCCAGGGCAATGAACAGGAGAAAGCCGATAATGACAATAATCACTATAAACATAATTTTTACCTGCCTTTTTATAAATTGATCATAGGGAAACCAGATAGATCCGTCAAGCGTGGGTGTGAAATTGTGGGAATGACATCCAGTCATTGATGAAAGATTTTAAATTTTCACACTCCTTGACAGTTCAGGCACGCACGATATAATTACCCATTAAACCATCCGGCGTTTACCGGCGGTTCACCGCCGCTGTCACGCCTTAAAAAACGGGGCTGTCCTTTGAACAAGAAAAGGTCCGGGTTGAACAACATCCTCATCCTTGCCGTAACAGGCTCTGTTGTGCTTCTCCTCTTCCTTTTAATCCTGCCCCTGGTGACCGAACAGGCCGGTGTGACAAATCCGTATGAATACTCTCTCGAAGAATTCTCCAATATCCCAAAAGAAAAAATAACATATAGAGAAACAGCGTTCCTGGACCCGGAATTGCAGGAAGTAAAGGCAATGGCGCTTGATCCGAACAACAGGGTATTCATAACCGGCGGGAAAGATGTGGTCGTATTTAACGGAGAGCATAAAAAAGAATATGCTTTCACGTTACCCCAGGAGGCAGGATGTATTGCTGTGGATGATACGGGTACGCTTTATGCGGGATTCAGGAACGGGGTTGTCCTATTTGATGACAGGGGAAACAGGAAAGCGGAATGGGCGGACCTGGGATACCAGGCATTGCTGACATCGATAGCCGTATACGGCGACATGGTGTACGTCGCGGATGCCGGGAATGCCATGGTCATGGAATTCGACAGGAGCGGCAGGCTTATCGATTACATTTCCAGTAAGAACGAACAGTTTGTCATTCCCAGCCCTTATTTTGACATAGCCTCCCGGAAGATGGACAGCCTATGGGTCGTGAATCCGGGCCGTGGTAAAATAGTCCTTTTTGACAATAAAAATAAACCGGTGCAATCCATCGGGTTTCCTTCAAACGAACTTGAAGGATTCGGCGGGTGCTGCAATCCCATCCATCTGGCATTGCTTAAAGACGGTTCCCTGGTCACGGCTGAAAAGGGTATTGCACGGATCAAGGTTTATGATGTAAAAGGAAATATGACGGATGTGGTGGCCGGTCCGGCACAGTTTGATTCAGGCACTGTCATTGCCGATTTAGCCATTGCATCCAACGATGAAATATATGTTCTGGATCCCAAAAGGAAAGGAGTCCGTATCTTTGAAAAAAGAAAAGGATGAGGGTATGACCCGCCGGGATTTTATAAAGTCCATGGGATTCACCTTTTTCTTCACAACCCTTATTGCCGGAACAGCCGTCCTGGGTATCAAAGGCAGGGATAATTTTTCCCTTGAAAAATGCGTAAATGATTATATCTGCCGCGGATGCGGTCTGGTCTCTGAATGCGGGCTTCCCCAGGCCCTTTCCTATAAAAAGGCAACCGGAAAGGAGGGCGGATGATGAACAGGCGTGATTTCCTGAAAAAAGGTTTCTTTGCCTCCCTTTTGGCCGGGGTAACCTCTCTTTTCGGATTTTCACTGTTCAAGACAAAAACGGAAAATACGGTCTGGCAGATTGATCCAGACCTCTGCTCCCAATGCGGGCAATGCGCCACTAAATGCGTATTGACGCCGTCGGCCGTCAAGTGCGTGCACGCCTACTCCGTTTGCGGATACTGCCAGCTCTGCAGCGGTTATTTTCTGCCCAATACAATAACGCTTACCACGGCGGCTGAAAACCAGCTCTGTCCCACCGGAGCCATAAAAAGAACTTTCATCGAAGATCCGTACTATGAATACGTGATCGATGAATCACTTTGCATTGGATGCGCCAAATGTGTAACCGGATGCACCGTGTTCGGCAATGGGTCGCTTTTCCTCCAGATAAGGCATGACCGTTGCCTGAACTGCAATGAATGTTCGATTGCCAGGGAATGTCCGGCACGGGCCATCAGCCGGGTAAACCGCGACACACCTTACCTTTTGAAAGGGTTGAAAAATGACTGACCGGGCTGCCAGAATCTGCTCAATATTGACGCTTCTTACCTGCCTGTCATTATCTGTGCTGTCTGCCGTAGACCGGATACCGCGGCCTGAATTCCAGTCCACTTACCAGATACCGAGTCCCACAACACCCCAGCCGCGTGATTACATCCTTTCCTTTCTGGATCTTTTCGTCCTGATCGCCCTGCTCTGCCTCTCGGCTTACTTTGCCCTGAAAAAACGATCCCGTAACGGTATCCTTGCTTGCTCCGTCGTCTCCATTGTCTATCTGGGTTTTTTCCGCAGGGGGATGCATCTGTTCCGTGGGCGCCCTTCAGAACACGTTTCTTGCTCTGATTACAGCCGATTATGTTATCCCGATAATTGCCCTGCTTTTTTTCGTGATACCTCTCTTTTTCACCCTCTTTTTCGGCAGGGTTTTCTGCGGAGGCGTCTGCCCTCTTGGGGCCATTCAGGATGTCGTTTTGCTGAAGCCCCTTAAAATGCCGTCCTGGTTTTCCGAATCGTTGAGCATTATACCTTTTTTCTACCTGGGAATAGCCCTTCTTTCCGTTTATACGGGATCGGGATTCCTTATCTGCCGGTTTGATCCGTTCGTGGGATTTTTCAGGCTCAGCGCCCCCCTGGAGATGCTCATCTACGGGGCAATCGTATTGGGTTTAAGCGTTTTCATAAACAGGCCGTACTGCCGGTTCCTTTGCCCTTACGGGGTTCTCCACAACCTTCTCTCACGGTTCTCTATCTGGCACCTGACCACCACCCCGGACGAATGCCTTGAATGCAACCTCTGCGCAGACATCTGCCCGATAGACGCGCTGGACCAGCCTGTTTCCGAAAAAGAGGCGGCGGTCAACAGTAAAAGTATCCGGCAAATCGTTGTACTGGTTCTGCTTGTTCCCTTCCTTGCAGGAGGGGGAGCACTTCTGGGAGGACTCACATCCCCTCTTTTTTCAAAGTTGAATCCGGATGTGAGGCTGGCGGAACAGATACAATATGAAAATGCCACGGGAAAAACCTCGCTCACACTGGAGAGCAAGGCGTTTCGCGGAACGGGAAAGGCCGTATCTGTCCTGATGGAAGAAGCGGATGCCATACGGGAAAAATTCTTTGTCGGCTCCATTATTTTAGGGGCCTTCATGGGACTGCTTATGGGAATTCGTTTAATCGGTTACTCTTTTGTGAGAAAAAAGGAGGGGTACACACCGAACAAGGCCCGGTGTGTTTCCTGCGCCAGGTGCATAGAAGCTTGCCCAAAGGAAAAGAATCGTATAAAAAGTAAGGCAGCGTAGAATATTATCAATGAAAATCCGTTTACAAGATGAACCTGCATATATCCGCACAATTTACTTGATCGCAAGGAGTATCCTGATTCCTTCCCTTATTTTTCTCGGTATCGCATCAGTCCTGGTCCTGGCGACCTTCATCCAGCTAAACACGGTGAAACCGCTGGACAGCCCGGCCCTTCTCGAACTGAAAATGCGGGCAAAAGATAACCCGGAAGACGCTCAACTGAAGGAAGAAATCCGGGCCTTTGATCTACTGGTCCGCAAGGCCTATTTCACTTCCGTGAACCAGGTTGCCACGGGAGGATACGTCATCCTGTTTTTTGCCGCGGTATGCCTGGTCTGTATCCTCGTGATTGTAACGATTGAGCGAAAATACGGTAAAAGAGAAATGCCATATGAAAAGGAAAGCAAGGTCCGGACATTCCGGATTACCCGCTCGGTATTAATCGGTTTTGGAATTACGGCCGTTACGGCTGTTCTGGCAATCGTCATGGTACTTGTCTTCATAATGAACACCGAAACCGGGAATCAGGACGCGGAGGGAACCGCTTCCATCCCGATCTCTTCTCCTGAAACGAATGAAAGCTACAGAAACGAATATGAAAGCAACTGGCCCGGATTCAGGGGTCCATACGGAAACGGCAGGGCCTATACATCCGATGCGCCCGTCGAATGGGACGGGGAAACAGGAAAAGGGATACTCTGGAAAATAACAATAGAAGGGGACGGCATGAATTCGCCTGTTGTATGGGGCAACCGGGTTTTCTACAGTACGGGCGATGAACGGAAAAAAGTTGTGCACTGTGTTGACGCGGACACCGGGGCCGTGCTGTGGAATAAAGAACTGTCAGACATCAAGGGTTCCCCCGAAACAGCTCCGAAGGTCGGCCCGGATACCGGTTATGCGGCTCCCACATGTGCGGTAAACGGCAGGGTTGTAACAGCGATTTTTGCAAACGGAGATATGGCGGCCTTTGATTTTGACGGCAGGCAAATGTGGGGAATGAATTTGGGGCCGTCTGAAAGCATGTACGGGTATTCATCCTCCCTCCTGGCTTATGATGCGGCCGTCTACATTCAATACGACCAGAATGAAACACAAAAGATATTGTCTTTAAACGCGGATACAGGCAGCCTGCTTTGGGAAACGAAAAGGAATGTCGCTCCTTCCTGGGCCTCGCCCGCGCTTACACCGGACGCAGCACGCATTATACTTAACGCCACCCCCATCGTTGCCTGCTACGAGGCGGCGACGGGTAAAGAACTCTGGTCTGTTGACTGCATGTTCGGCGATATGGCGCCTTCCCCTACCAGTGACTCTCAAACCGTTTTCGTGGCCATGGAAAACGCGGTCGGTGCAGCCATTAGCGTGGATACCGGCAGTATAATTTTTGAAAAAGAAGACGACCTTCCCAATGTGACCAGCCCATTGTTGACGGAAAAGCATATCTATTATTCGGCGGGTTACGGCTTTATCACCTGCCTGGACAGGAAGGAAGGAACGGTATTGTGGACCAGGGAATTCGAAGAAGGCTTTTATGCCTCCCCCATCATGGTGGGCGAACGTATATATTACCTTGACAGGAAAGGCACGATGCACATTTTCAAGGACGGCCCGGAATATACTTTCCTGGGTGAGCCGGAACTTGGTGAGGACAGCGTCTGCACACCGGCTTTCCAGGGAGGCCGGATCTACATAAGAACATTAAAGAACCTTTACTGCATAGGATCAAAATGATGGATTACGTTCAAAGGGTTCTTAGCGAAGAGGGTGGATCGAGGGAACATCTTCTTCCCATCCTTCTTAGGCTGCAGAAAGAAAACAACTACCTTCCGGAGGAAGCGTTAAAACAACTGGCAAAGGCCCTGGATATCCGGTTAAGCGAAATAATTGGTGTGGCAAGTTTTTACACGCAATTCCGTTTGAAACCGGCTGGCAGGCACCGGGTCAAGATTTGCGTGGGCACGGCCTGTCACGTGAAAGGGGCGGAATCAATATACCATGCCATTAAAAAATACCTTCGTATACCGGATGAAGAGGATACGGATGCGGACAAGCTTTTCACCATTGAGAAGGCAGCCTGCCTGGGTTGCTGCATGCTTGCGCCTGTCATCCAGATCGATTCATCCATTTACGGATTCTTAAACACTCAAAAAATAAAACCCGTATTCAGGGAATTCCTGCAGCAGGATAAAAAGCGCACCAGGAGAAATCTACCAACGGGAACCCAGGAAAGGGTTCCGGAAGGAATCATCAGGATATGTCTTTGCTCCAGCTGCCAGGCGGCCGGTTCCATGGACGTTTACCGGGCTTTACTGGACGAGATAGGGATGAACGGCTATGAAGCTGCCGTAAAAGTAGTCGGCTGCCGGGGGGTGTCTTTTAAAGCGCCGTTTATTGAAATAGTAACCAGCGGTGAATCCTCCTTTTTCTACGGCAACCTGGAAAGTCATGATGTCAGGAAGATCCTGGAAAGCCATTTCAAACCGAACGGCCTTCCGGCTAAACTGTTTAACGGTTTTACCGCGCTGGTAGAAAAAAATATCCTGGGACAGGAAGCGGATATATTCAAGCACCTTTCCTTCAATCCGGAAACCGGACCGGAATCCGGTTTTTCCGGGTCACAAACCCATGTTGTCCTGGAAGGGTCAGGCAGACTCGATCCGCTTGACCTGGATGCCTACAGGAAAGCAGGCGGTTTTTCGGCCCTGCGGACAACAATGGAGTCCGGGGATCCTGAACGGTTTTTACAAAAGCTTGTTAAAAGCGGCCTTCGAGGCAGGGGGGGAGCCGGCTTCCCCACTGGTGAAAAATGGCGGCTGCTGGCCGTATCAGATGGCAGGGAAAAATATTTCATCTGTAACGGCGATGAAGGTGACCCCGGTGCCTTCATGGACAGGATGATTATAGAGTCCTTCCCTTTCCGTGTTCTGGAAGGAATCCTGATTGCCTGTTATGTTTTGAAAATTGCAAAGGCCTTTATTTATATCCGGGCCGAGTACGAACAGGCTGTTCAAAAAATGAAACAGGCTATCAGTCTGCTTGAACAGAACAACCTCGCCGGAAGAAAAATCATGGGTTCAGGTTTTTCCTTGAGCCTTATTGTCATCGAAGGGGCCGGTGCCTTCGTGTGCGGTGAAGAAACGGCCCTGATCAAGTCCATTGAAGGCAGACGGGGCATGCCTGAAATCCGGCCGCCTTACCCCTCGGAGTCGGGATTGTGGGGGAAACCGACCCTCGTGAACAATGTGGAGACAATGGCCCTGATTCCCTGGATTGTCAACCATGACATAGACGATTTTACCCGGATGGGAACGGAAAAAAGCAGGGGAACCAAGACCTTCGCCCTGGCCGGAAAAATCAAACGGGGAGGGTTGATCGAGGTGCCGATGGGCATCACCCTACGGCAGATAGTGGAGGAGATAGGGGGCGGCATTCAGGAGGACAAAAAAATCAAAGCCGTTCAGATAGGAGGCCCTTCCGGAGGATGCCTGCCGGCCAACCTGCTTGACACTCCCGTGGATTTTGACAGCCTGGAAATCCACGGCGCCGTCATGGGTTCCGGCGGCCTTATTGTACTTGACGAATCGGATTGCATGGTTGACCTGGCAAGGTATTTCCTCTCTTTTACACAGCAGGAATCGTGCGGTAAATGCCTTTACTGCAGGACGGGCACCAAAAGGATGCTCGAACTGCTTGAGGATTTCTGCCGCGGGGAAGCGGAGCAGGAGGACATGGAAACATTAAGACGACTCGCCGTTTCCGTACAGGAAAGGAGCCTGTGCGGATTGGGCAGAACGGCACCCAATCCGGTGCTTTCCACCTTACGCTACTTCCCCGAGGAATACGAGGCTCACACCCGGGGTATCTGCCCCGCCGGGAAATGCCGCGACCTCATCTACTATGACATCGACGACAACTGCATAGGCTGCACCCGCTGCTCTCAATTCTGCCCTGTGGAGGCCATCCCGTTTAACCCTTACAAGAAACACGTGATAAACAGGGAAAAATGCATTCGCTGCGATACATGCCGCCGTGTATGCCCATCCGACGCCGTTCGGATTAGAGGAAAAAATGATGGTTGAACTGACAATTGACGGAAGACGGATTACAATTGAAAAAACCGCGACCATCCTTGATGCGGCGGGAAAAGCCGGAATTCCTATCCCCACCCTATGCGCACACAAGGATTTAAAGCCCTACGGCGCCTGCATGGTCTGCCTGGTTAAAAATGATACTTCCGGGCACCTGGTTCCCGCCTGCTCCACTAAAGTAACCCAGGGTATGATAATATCCACGGGAACGGAGGAAGTAAGACAGGCGCGAAGTGAAAGCATTGCCCTGCTCGTATCCGAACATGCAGGAGACTGCCGTGCCCCCTGTGAACTAAGCTGCCCGGCCGGACTCCCCATCCCCCGTTTTTTAAGATGCCTGGGGCAGGGAAAAACGGAACAGGCCAGGATTATCTGTGAAAATTTTCTTGCCTTTCCATTAATTATTTGCACCCTCTGCCCGAAGCCGTGTGAAAGGGCCTGCCGCAGGGGCAGGAAGGATTCCCATGTACAGATAACGCGGTTGATTCAATACCTGTTCACGGATTACCTCCATCCGCTGCCGCATCCGCATGAATACAATGGAAAAGTGGCTGTCATCGGCGCCGGCCTGTCAGGGTTATGCGCCTCATATTTCCTGGCAAACTCGGGATATAGAGTCACCATTATTGAAAAGGAAAAATTGGCGCTCCCTTCACTTGACCAGACACTCAATAATCCGGCCCTGAATCAACACACCGCTTTTATTATCAAAATTCTTACAGAATCCGGTATTGAATTCCGGTTTGAATCGGAAATAAATAAAGAAAACCTGGAAGGAGACCTGCTGAAAGCATTTGACGCCGTCGTGTTCTGTACGGGAAAAGGTTCTCTTGTATCCCTGGGGCTTTCGGCTGACAGGAATACATACAGGACAGAACATGAGGATATTTTTGCCTGCGGGAATGCCGTCGAGAAAACCAGGCACCCGGCCCGGATGGCACTCATGTCACGCGAAGTAAGCGCCTCCGTCGATGCCTGGTTGAAAAAATTCACCGCTGTTGTCAAGCCGAGACAATTCATCTCCCGGCTGCACCGTCTTTACGAATACGAACTGAATATCCAATGGAAGGACGCCGATCCCGCCGGACCGGTTCCCGGCACCGGAGACCTTTTTACGGTTAAAGAAGCAATACAGGAGCAGGGACGCTGCCTTAACTGCGACTGCTGCCGTGCGGATACCTGCCGTTTAAGGTACCTGGCCACCCATTATCTATCTGCGGAAAGACCCTTCAAGGCAAAGGAGAGGAATACATTTGAACGGTATCATTATCCCCACGGTGTCTGTTATGAACCGGGTAAATGCATACTGTGCGGATTATGCGTAAGACTCTCCGCACACCTGGGATTCCCGGGGGCCTTTGTCTTTCTAAACAGGGGATACGATACCATCATCAGTGTAGACGGGGATGCCCTGCCGGAAAGTGTTATTAGCATATGTGTCGGGAATTGCCCGACAGGGGCGCTGTATCTTGACCGGTCCTAGGCGTACTCTAAAAAAACACAACATTTAAAAGCAAATTTGCTTCCATATAGAAATTGGAATCATAATAACCGCCAATGAACTCGAAAATGTACCACTTCAAACATACTTCACCGCCAAAAGCCAGGTGTGGTTCATTAACCGCCACGTTAATCGTGGTGAAATCCGTGCCGGAACCGGGGTATTTATCCTCAGCGTGATAATAGGAATCGTGGATCACAAACCCGACCAGGCCATGCACCGCCACATCCACTTCCTGGATAGGCATAAACCCCTCGTACACCGAGACATAACGGATTCCCGCATAACCCATGATATTGTAATAACTGCAATTATCCGTTATCAGGGCAACATCCCCGTACTTTTGCGACTTATCCGTAAAATCCGATAAATACCAATGAGCATAAATCCTTGATCCGAAGTCCAGTGCGGTTATAAAATTTGCCTTGCATTTCCCCTCCACGGTAATATCCACGTCCTCCCCGAAGAAAAATGAAAAATACTCGGCATATTCTCCCGTACCGGAAAGAATATACGAGAGTCCCACGTCAAGCTTGGGGCCTCCCAGGGATTTTGCCAAGGGTATGGCGCCTGCCAGCCCGATATGCCATAGCATGTTTTTACCCAAATTCATCTCGCATTTGGCTCCCACGGCAAATCCCGCTTCCTCCTGGAATGCATCCGGATGCATATTCGGAGAAACGGCATTAAAATAAAATCCATTCGCTAAATTCCCCTGGAGTGTAATAAAATCATAAATTTCATCCGAAAACCCGGAAACGGGAACAAGCAGGACAAGTAAATAAAAAATTTTTTCATGTATATCCTCCGGTATTATGTAAGTATAAATTGCCAGCAGAATAGCATCGGAATATATCACAGTATACACACTATTTGCAGCCGTTTTAAACACAATAAAAATGCTGATAAACATATTACTGTGTAATTATGCGTTATGCAAATAATAGGAGAATTCAAAATATTTCACAAGCCATTTTGAGGAATATTTCGAAATCGTAATTGAGTTTTTCTTTCGAAAAAACCATATATAAAAAGCATGATTAACCCAGCCATACAAAACCAGGGGAACCAGTCCCCTGTAAGAGTATAAAAGGTAAATCCCTTTTGCGGCAGGGGTACATCGGTTACATAATACCCCTCTTCAAAAGGCGGCAGGGTTTTGATGACCCGCCCGTTCGGATCCACATGACAGGTAAGCCCGGAAGTCGTGGTGCGCAGGAGGGGACGGGCGTTTTCGACCGCCCTGAACATTGCGGCCGCCGCATGCTGCACCCCTTCCACAGGTGACAGGGACCAGTAATCGTTGGAAAGATTCATGATGACATCACCTCCGTCCCTGACAAAGGAGGCAATTTCTCCGGGAAAAATGTCCTCATAGCAGATGGGAGTGAAAAAATTGACCTGCGGATGGTTGAATATGACGCGCTCCTCTCCTTTTGCCCAGAAGTAAATATCGAAATCCTTAAGCGCCCGGTAAATTCCGGGAAATTCCTTTTCATATGGAAAGTACTCCGTATAGGGAACAAGATGAATCTTGTGATAGCGTTGCTTCCCCTCGGCACGGTGGTCGAGTAGCATCGAGGAATTATGGAAAGCGAAATCCCTGGTAAAATCAACAGGGCCGATGTATTCTTCATCCCTGTACGAAAGGCAGCCGGTAAGAAGCCAGGTTCCCGTCGATACCTGGAAATCGCGGAGTTTTTCCGCATACAAAGAATTCGGCAGGAGGAAATAATCATTGTCAAATGTGCCTTCCGGCCAGACCACGAGATCTGGTTTTTCTTTAAGCGCTTCCCTGGTAAGTGCCATTAATTTTTCCAGCACTTCTCGTGTCCCGTGTTTCCGAGGGTCCATGCTGTCCTGCACCTGGGCAACACGGACACTTCCAGTTTTCTTTTCCACCCGGACTTTTTCCGAAACACCCAGGTAAATCATTCCCCCGATAAGGCAGACAGCGAAAAAGCCGCCGAACAATGCAAGCGGAAAGACAATACGCTTCGGCTTTTTTTCAAGAAGCATGCTGACGGCATGGGCTGCCGATGCATTGGCCATCACCACCAGGAAGGTCACCCCCCATACACCGGTTATTGCGGCGGTCTGGATCAGCGGAAGAAACCGGTACTGGGAAACGCCGAACATTCCCCAGGGGTACCCGGCAAAATCGATTGACTGGAGATAATCAAAGGCAACCCATGCCGCAGGAAAAACCAGAAACCTGAGAAATCCTGAACGTTTGTAAATGAGGACCGCGGGAAACATGAAAACCTTGTAGGCGGTCAGGAAAATCAGCGTCACGACCTGGAGAGAGACAAGATTGAAGGTTCCCAGCCAGAAATTGGTGAAAACCGTGTTGAAAATTCCAAAAAGGATCCCGTAAAATACTGAAGAAAAATAGGTATTTTTCTCCACCACAAGTAAAAAAGGAACAAGGCCAACGTAGGCAAGGACCGGCAGACCATCGAGGCAGAGAAAGCTGGGGAGAGAGATGGAAACAATGAAGGCGGAAAAAATCGTAAGCGGCATGGCCCATTGAATCCTGAAGTCCCGTGAAAGGCCTTCCATCATAGCGGTCCCGTATTTTCCCATGCGCAGCCAGACAAAAAATGAGCCTGTAAGGCATAATAGAGGCAGGTAACGGATAAAAGTGTTAAAGTGTTCCTGTCCGGCATTCTGGGCCAGATGAATACCTCCCCTGGTTGCTATAAACTGCTGCACATAATCCATGTTGGCATTCAAGGCATAAATAAGCGAATAAATAAAAATCAGGAAGGTGATGCTGAAAAGAAATTCCGGCAGCCGGATTTCCAGGAAGACCCTGAACCGGGGAAATCGTCCTTTCAGGGAAAACACTCCTGTCCATATGAACGGGAAAAGAAGGCAGACGCCGAAAAAAACATGCATTATTACCATGGTGAGGTACAATATTTCCAGTAAAGAAAAGCCCCTGTCTTCTCCTTCCAGTTTACTGATCAATTCAGGGATTTGCCTGACAAGGTGTCCTGCATCGGGAGCTTTTATTTTTTCCGTCAGCACACTCCGGGCCTGCCTGGTCAAATGAAGGTTTACAAACATCTCGAAGTCCCCGGAGATTTCAAGAATATAACCCATGATGAATTTTTCCGCGCCCAGGCGGTCTGCCGCCTTTGCATATCCATCGCTTGAAGGATGCTCCAGAATTTTCGGGAAACTGCCCCCTTCCCGTGTAAAAAAGTCTTCCGCGTAGTCTTTCGTTATAAGCATGAATTTACGGGAACGGACAAGATGTGTTTCAAAATCCTTTTGGATCGAAGACGTTACAGGGCTGTTATTTTCCCTGTAAAAGGGGTAAACAAATACCGTTGATTTATGTTCCAATACCACCGGTCCCCAAAAACAGAGAGCCAGTTCGGCAAGGGATACAAGAATAATGAGTGCGCCGAAAATGGCATTAAAATTACTTTTGTCGCCCATGGCCTTTAAGTTTACAGGATAAACCGCCCATTGCCAACAGAATTACAGGAAGGCCTTTTCCACCGACCCGAAATGTCCTGAAACGGCGATCCTTTTCTTTTTTTAGCCCATGAAAAATATAAGGGAGCCGCTTGAGGGCTCCCCTGTTATTAGCCAATGAATTACATTCATTTCATTTTAAGGTCCTTGAAGCGGACCGTAAAATCCAAACCGCTTCCGAACAACCGAATTTCCCGTATTTCCCTGGCATCATTGATTTCTATTTTCACATTTTCCCATTTGTTCCGGTCAATCAGTTTAGCCTCAGGGTCAATTGGCCACTTGGATGGTTTTTGCCTGTTATAATAGACTCTTTCCATCGTCTTTTCCGCCTTGTTTTTATCCAGGTATGTCACCTGCACACAGGCCGGATACTCGGTGCCTTTTTCTCCTCCGCCAGCCAAACTCTGATTGGTTATCATCAGGCTCACTGTCAGTATCACAGGAAATTTTACAGGGCTGTTTATGGTTTGGACGACGCCGCAAATACCTTTCTCTTTCCCCGCCCCGGAGCGCCTGATCTCCAGATACTGTTTGGTGGGAATGATGGTCATCCTGCCGCGGCCCTTTGTCAATTTCTCCCAGCCTTTTAAACCGGTAAACTGCGGATTGTTTATAAGTCCCATCTGTTCGGTAATGATGGGTTTTAAGGTAGGCCTTGGTTTAACCGCAGCCTCTTTCGTTGCAGTGGGAGCGGGCGCTGGTGTCGGCTTAACGGTTAACGTATGAGTGGGTGTCGGTTTTTCCGTAAAGGTGTGTGTAGCGGTTGAAGTGGCGGTATGGGTTTTCGTAAATGTAGGTGTATCAGTGGGCGTATTGGTGGGCGTATCCGCAGGAGGAGCCGTGGCGGGAACCGGGGTTGGGGCCGCTGTGGGCACAGAGGTCTCTTCGGTTACAGTACTTCCTGTTAAAGAGTTTTTAATAGCCGTGGCAGCCTCCTCTGCGGTTATTCCACCCATAACCAGATCTACTAACCTATAGTAAACAAGTTGGTTTATGTCATCGGATAAATAAGACGTCAGGGTATCAGTGATGACCGTCGTAGAGAAAGCAAGATTAAGTTTTTGCTGTATAAGAGGTGGTAGATTATCCGGAGGTATGTAATTTTTTATTATGGGAGCCATGATGTTATGTTGCTGAAGTCTCTGCGTGGTTTCCGCCTCACTGTAAAAATACTGGATAAAATGAAGTACCGCATCCCGGACGGACGGATCTGCTTGACCGGCGGCAGTGAGACCTAACCCGACAGAGTCTTTTCCAGTCGCAGAACCGGCCATATTGACATTCTCACCGGGAATCTGGGGCAGAACAAGCATGTTAATACCCATACCAGAAGAGAGAGAACCGGTCGCTTCATGTCCCTTTACCATAAAAATGGATTTCCCCAAACTGAATTTGTGAAGCGCATCGGGAATCAGATATACAGTCAGAACCTTATCCGTAATCATCTTTCTCAGGAAAATCAGCGAATTAACAAAAACCTGGTCAGTGAACATATACTGGCCTTTCACAGCCTTGGAGACCCAGTTTGGATCCCCGGAAAGACGGGCAACGATGGTAGCCACGAAGTTGCTCAGGTCTTCGCCATCAATAGATCCCACATTCCGCACCTGATTCTCGAGAAATTTG
>JAFGKU010000099.1 GCA_016928415.1 Spirochaetales bacterium | reverse complement strand
TTATTGAAAATAATTATTTTCAATAATATTATACAGAGTAATTTTAATTTTTATCGAGAAATCGATATTTCAAAATTTTTATATCGAAATATTGACTTTTCGTAAAAATGTGTATATATTAAAAACAGATCCACTTGATTGGAATCTGTTAACAAGAAGGGAGAAGACATTATGAAACAAATTATAATAAGTTTACTTTTATTGGGTTTTGTCGGCGGATTTGCCTTTGGTGCGGACAACGACAGCCAGACCGTCACGTGTATAGTCGGTGAAATTTTCGAGGTAGTCCTTTCCGACGGGAGCGACTTCAGCATGACAATCAATGCGGCGACGCCCGGTTTACAGCCCACAGCCGCCACCCCGGATACATCACAGTACCTCCACTACACGTCACTCGTCGATACGGCCACTTCCCATCACATCACCGTAACCGGCTCCGGGGAAAATGCCCCTACAGGGACAACCCTTTCCGTTACGGCGGCCATCGGAAGCGCCGGCGGCGGCGACCAGGGAACCACGGGTGGTAAAATCCTGATAGCCGATGACAGCGGTTTCACCGGCGGCGACCTGATAACAAGCATCGGAACCTGCTACACGGGTACCGGCGGTACGGACGGCGCAAACCTGACATACGAGTTCGAAGTGGACGATCCGGCAACCATCGTAACGGATGCAGGCAAAGATGTTGTTGTCACCTATACCATGGTGGACGGCTAAGAAATTATCCGGCTGATATCTACTCACAAAACACTTTAAAGGGGATGACCAAGTCCCCTTTTTTTATATCCTGTGGGTTTTTGGATGGGAGATGGCGCCGGTTCGATGCGCGGGGAAAGCAGGTTGTTTCCGTACGCCTTTTACCGGAAATACTGTTAAAAACAGGAAAAAATATATATTTTTATACGATAATAAAAGAGCAAGCGGATATCCGGGGAAAAATCCCGACCGGTTTACGGGAATAAACGGGAGAACGACCGAAAGGTACATCTTGAATGGTAAAAACCGTTGTCTTGATATTATTATTGACTCTTTTTTGGCCGGCCATCGAGGCTGCCGGCGAGGAAGGATTGGTAAATATTGTCTACACGGGAAGCAGGACCATTCAAATCAAACCCCAGAACAAGATCACACTTCCCTTCCTCATTACAAACAATACAAGGGAAACAAAGGCTGTGCCGGCGGAAGTAAAGCTGCCCGAGAACTGGCGGGTCATCCTCAATGATCCGGGGACAGACCTCGCGCCCGGGAAAAGCGAGCTTCGCTTTTTGATAATATTCATACCGAAAAAAACAAGAGCGGGAAATTACGAGGTCCGTTATATTTATGCCGATGAAAAGGAACCCGGCCTGTCCACCGGGATAACCATACCGGTGACAGTGCTGCCTGAAAAGGAAATCAGCTTTGAGATTCTGGAATGCCCCGAATACATCATCACGGGAGAACCGTACACCGTTTTCTTCAGGGTAACCAATGAGGGTAATTTTGAGGTACCAATCGAAATTAATATCAAAAGCGAGAGCGACCTGCCGTATGTGTTCCATTCACTGACCGACAAACCTTTTGAAAAGGTTATGGCCTGGGATTCCAGGACCTTTTCTGTCAGCGTCGATACGGCGTCGGAAAAAAAATACCGGGAACATACGCTGGTCATAAGCGCTTCGGTCGGACCGGAAACGGTGGACACGACTCCCCTGGAACCTATTTTCCTTCATACAAACGTTGAACTCATTCCACGCGAACAAAAGGTTGCCAATATTTTCTATACATATCCATTGTTATTGGAGACGTACGGGCTCCTGGATTATAACGACGGCCTTAACGGCATTTTCCAGGCAACGCTTTCCGGCAACGGCTCTCTTGACGAGGAAGGGGCCCATCACTTCAATTTTTTAGCCCGGAAAAGGGTGGACTCGTTCGGCGACCTCCTTGTCAACTCCCAGGATAAATACTGGGCCCATTACTGGACGGATCTTTACGATTTTGTACTGGGTGATTACCTGTTTTACCTGAGCCCCCTTCTTGAAAATTACGAGTATGGCAGGGGTTTCCAGACCACCTGGAATTTCTCTTCGTTCAGAACGGGCGCCTATATTCATCAGAATTCCTACAATGATACGGCCCCCTTCAATATAGGTTTATTCGGGGGGTATAACCTCCCCCAGGGAGAAGAGTACGCCGCAAACCTCTACCAGATTAACCTTAACGTCCTGGCCAGGGCCGCGGAAAGCCTGCTTTTAGGCGTTCACCAGAAATGGAATCCGGACAACAGGTTCCATGCGGAACTGGATACTGCCATTGCGAGCAATGCAGCCCTGGGATTGTATCCCGCATTCCTGTTAAAAACCTCAGGCGATTTCGGCTGGATCGACTACGGCCTATCCGGTGCCTATGCGGACCCGCTTTTCCCGGGTTCAATTCAAGACCGTTATTTTGTTATTGGAAGTCTGGCGGCAAGCTTTTTGGATGACAGCCTGTATATAACCTCATCCTATAAACAAGACCAGACAAACATTCTGCTAAATCCGGGACTGCAGGATGCCCTGTTGATGCGGGTATACCAGCTGGGAGGGGATTACCGGTTCGGCTTACCCAACCAGGTGCTGAAACTCAACTGGACACTGGAAAGCCGGACCGACCTGCTGCCGGTCAAGGACTATGACAGCCTCCAGAATACCCTGAGGATAGAGTATTCTCATCCAATGGATGCCTTTTTACTGGGAGGTACGGCCGAATTCGGATTGAAAAATGATTTCCTTTATAACCAGGATATCTTTTCCCATTATTATGATTTCAGCCTGACCCATAATATTGATAATAATTCGTCCTGGCAGGCCAGGCTTTATTACGGGGGGAATATCTATTCTTCGACAGCCGCTTCCCAGCACTTTGGAATTTCCGGAAGGTTCAACACCAGGGTGGAAGACTTGTCGATAGCACTGAAAGCCAATAATGATTATATTTTTGAACCCGCGGGTTTAATAAATGCATCCCTCCTTTTTAACGGCACTTTGAGTTATCATTTCGGAAGCAGCCATATCCTCAGCGTTGACACCCTGTATCAATTATCCTGGTTGTTCACTGACTGGGACAACCACTTTGTCCTTGCCATCTACTATTCAACGCCTTTGGAAATGCCCATCGGCAGAAAAAAGAACCTGGGTTTGATACGGGGCCGGCTCGTGACGGCGGATACGGGCAAACCGCTCAAAGATATAATAATCCGTCTCGGTAAAAACGCCATCCTGACGGATGATTCCGGGTATTTTGTCTTTTCGGGCCTTCCCCAGGGTACGTATTACCTGGACTGTAATCTCACAAAACTCGGCCCCAATTACCTTCCCACTATTAAAAAACCCATCGAGGTTTTTGTGGAAAAAGGAAAGGACACCGAAATCACCATACCCATTATTGAAGGGGGGAGCATCCAGGGCCAGGTTCTGCTGTATAACTTCGAGGAACAGGGCTTGGGAATCAATGAGGGCAAGGAAAGAAAACTGATAGAAAGCGGTGGTATACAGGGTGCGATTCTGGAAATGAGTAATAATACGGAATTTAAACGAAGGGTCACCGACCGCCGGGGTAAATTCAGTTTTGAGGAGATCCTTCCCGGGTCATGGACGCTCAGGGTTATTGTCCCCGGACTGCCCGGATATTATTATATTGAAAAGGCCCAAATGGATCTGAATTTCACGGCCGGCCGGAATTTAACAATCCTGTTCAGGGTCCTCCCGAAAAACAGGACAGTGAGTTTCCTCCAGGAAGAAACGGTGCTGACGCTGGATACGTCGTCTGACAACGAAAAAACTGTGGAACCCATTCCTTACATCAGCCCGGCACCCTTTAAACGTTCCCCCACCCCTACCCCTGCCCCTACACAGGCAGCAACACCGAGACCAACACCTGTCGAATCCTCCTCTCCAACTCCCACTGAAACCCCGACAAACACTCAGGAAGAACCGGTACCAACGCATACGGAATCCCCTGTCCCAACGGCATCGACCGCGCCCACACCGGCGGACTCTCAAAGCCCCGAACCCACACCCTCTCCCACAAACAAACCTGAACCCACGCCGATAAAGACACCCGAATCTTCTCCCACACACAGTCCCCGTCCCAGACCCTCTTCCACACCCCGGCCGCTACGGAGCCCCATAGGAACAAAAGAACCTGTTTCTATTCCAACACCAATAAGTACGAAAGATCCTTATGCGATTCCGACACCTTTACCGACACCTTCCCAATGAAAGGAGGAAATTTATTGACTTCAGGGTATGAAAGGTATAAATTTATTATGACAAAGGTTATCCATTTGCAATGGATATTTCAACGGAGATAAAATGATGAAACGGCTCTTAATTTTACTTATATTGTTTTTATCAATAAACATTTACCTTTTCTGTCCAAAAACCGAATCGATGGATGTCGAACTGGCCGTCTCGGAGATTATCGAGGTGGTTCTTGACGACGGTACCGGTTTCAATATGTCCGTCAGCGCGCCTTCCACCGCCGGTCTTGCGCCCGGTGATGCGACTCCGAACACGAGCCAATTCCTCAAGTACACATCCATAGTGGCATCAAGCACCTATCACAAGATCACCGTGGCCGGTTCGGGCCAGACGACACCGGCCGGGACCACGCTGACGGTCCAGGCGGCCATCCAGTCAGGCGGCGGCGGGGTCAAGGGTACGGAACAGGGTGAGGTAACCATCGCCACCGACTCGGGATTTGTGGGAGGTGATTTCATAACAAGTATAGGAAGCTGTTATACGGATATCGGCGCGGTAAACGGGGCCCAGCTCACCTACAGGTTCAAGATCGTGGATCCCCTGAACCTTGTTGTCAACGCGGGGAGGGCCTGCACCGTTACGTTCACAATGGTGGCACAATAGGAATGACCGCTCAAATTATTGCCAAGGGAGATTGACACATGGAAACAGGCAGGAAATTAAAAATCATAATTCTCATTACAATTCTATTTCCCCTTTGTATCACATCCGGGGCCAACGTCAATATCAAACTGGGAAATAACGCCACATGGACGGTTACCATTGATTCCGTTACTTCACCGGGTATGGATGTGACCAATGAATACTATTCCGGGGATACGGCCTATTACTTTACCACGATCAACACCAATAAAACAAACTGGCGGATCGATATGGACAGGACAACCGGTTCCTGGAACGGCAGCATCCGTTTATCCGTCATCAGGCTCACGGACGGCACCGGAGCAGGCAGCGTCACCGGCGGCGACACGACTTACGTGCTTATTGATGGCACAACCCGGGAATTTTTCCACGGGGACCAGGACAGGGCCGATGTTTATTTCAGGTACAGGATAGACCAGGTGACAGCCTCTGTCCTGAACTACACGACCTATTCCACAACCATTACCTTTACAGGAGTTGACAATTGAACTATAATTATTCTATGCAAAAAAACCGTCCATGGACATTATTTCTTTCAATGGTATTCTTTTTTCTTTTAGCGGCACCCTGCACCCAGGCCGCCATTGTTATCAGCGGCGGGTTGACGCATGAAAAGGAGACTCCCGCGGGGACGGAGTACAAGGGCGTGATTGAAATCCAGAACAAGGGAGACAAGGCCCAGGAAGTCAAAATTTACCAGACAGATTACGAATTTTTCGCGGACGGCAAGGTAATGTACGGTGAACCGGGGAAAATTTCCCGCTCCAATGCAAACTGGATCACGTTCAGCCCCAAACGCGCTGTTGTACCGCCTAACGAAACCGTCCCCGTTTACTACACAATTACGGTCCCGGATGACCAGACCCTGTCCGGAACGTACTGGAGTGTTATCATGGTGGAACCCGTGCCCGAGGACTCGCCTGAATCGTCCAACCCGACCAGTCCGGATGCGGGAAATGTCACTTACGGGATCAAGCAGGTATTCCGTTACGGCATACAGATGGTGACGAACATCCAGGGTAAAGGGGACTCCAAACTGAAATTCCTCAAACCTCAATTCAAGAAAGACTACGGTAAAAAAATCCTTGAAATTGACCTGGAAAATATCGGAACCCTGTGGGTCAAACCGGATGTCTGGGTTGAACTCTATGACGAAACGGGCGTTTTTATTGGTAAATTCACGGCAGAAAACAAGAGAATCTATCCGGGTCTTTCCGGCAGGTTTAAAGTCGAGTTCACCGACATGCCGGAGAAAAAATACAAGGCGCTCATAGTCGCGGACTGCGGCGGGGATAACCTGTTCGCCATCAATGTGACCCTTTTAATAAAGTAGCGGTAAATTATATCCGGTTTACCCCGCAGACCCAATTCAGTGTTGATTTAATCCGCGTTTTCTGAATACACGTTATCCATTTTTTCCGCGTTATCCATAAAGACATCAACGAGGCCGGGTTCAAAACAGGTACCTCTACCCTTTACAATGGTTTTCAGGGCTTCCTTGTGTGTAAACCTGTCCCTGAAATTCCTGCGGCTTCTTAACGTATCATAAGTTATGATGACGGAGGCGATTCTCGCCGCCAGGCAAATCATCTTCCCCTCCAGGCCGTAGGGGTATCCGGAGCCGTCCCATTTCTCCTGGTGCTGGAGCGCTATCTGCTTACCCATGGGATTGCTGTACGTGCTTAAAATATAAGCGCCGTTTATCGTGTGTTCCCTGATGATCGTAATTTCCCATTTCTTGAGTTTGCCCTGTTTGTTGAGCAGGTCGTCCGGTATCCCGATATTTCCTATATCATGCATGGGTGCGAAAAAAATGACATCCTCAATAAATTGATCATCCACCCCGGGATACTCCGGGTTATCCTTCAGCTCGTTCAGGATGATTTTCGCATATCCCCGGACTCTCTTTATATGGTTCACGGAATCAAATTCCTTGAGCAGCGACAACTCGACAAGTTTTAAAATGACATCCGTGTCCATGAGCGCCTTGTCGTCTGAAACATTGCTGATTAATCCGGCATACCCGAAAGGTTTTGAAAAATCACTTGATAATTTTGCTATGGGAATCAGTATCAGGTTGTTCTGAACGGGGATCAGGCCGTCTTCAACATGCTCCGTGGTATCGGCCAGGCTTTTTTGATACACACTGTTGTGAACATGGGACAGCGGGGAACCAATATAATTGGAACCGGAACCGAAAATCTCGGTGAAACGTTCATTGACCCAGGTGACACGAAACTCGCTGTCCAGCATGAATGTCGGCTCCTCGAGGTTGATCTGGGTGGCGTTTTGATAATTAAACATGGTCAAGGCAGCCTCGATGTTCTTCAGATTATCCGGGTCCTGATTCTGTAAATAATTTACTATATTGTTCAAAACAGGATTGGATAATATTACCTTGCTCTTTCCCGTCATGAGATAATCGATTGTGACTTTCAATATTTCCGTGATTTTATAAGCATCATCCAGCCGGGGCAGGACATTCTTGGAGAACCAGGAATTGATCGTACTCAATGGAATCCCTGAAGCTTTAGAAAGCCAGGGCCTTTTTTGATTGATTTTTCGCAATTCCTCATCCAGCCTCAATAAAAAAGGTAATTTCTGTTCCATTATTTCCTCATATTGTCCTTTCAATATATAATATAAACAAAATATTCATAATTTTAAACGAAATTTCGATATTTCTATAAAATATATCTTTATTTTTCGTTTAAATTATGAAAAACGACATTTTCATCTGCTTAGCATCCTAAAAAATACTCCAATAATAAAAGTTTTGCATTTTTCTCGCACTTTCATTAGAATACCGGTAGAGAAATGAAAGGAACACTTTTTTCAATTTTTTTAACCGTTTTTTTTCTGATTTGCCTGCCGATCGCAGCAGAGAATTTAGTTAGAAATCCAAGTTTCGAAGAAGACCAGTTTGATGTCCTGGTCCGCTGGACTTCGCAGGCATTCCTCTTTTCCAATGATTCTGTTCGTTTCTATACAACCAAAACAGAAAGCCATACCGGATCACGTTCAATGGTGATTAAAAATTTAGTCCCGAATGATGCCAGGATGATTCAATGGGTTTCAGTGGAATCCAATACCTGTTACAGGTTATCCTGTTGGGTTAAGGTTGAAGGAATCGATAAATCAAGTGCGGAGGTAACAGGGGCTAACATAGGTATTTTAGGAATAAAAGACACCGGTACAAAAGACATCACCGACACACAAGGTACGTGGAAATACATGGAATTATACGGTAAAACAGGTCCGGAACAAGCAGAACTGGCTATTGCCGTTCGATTGGGATTTTACAGCAAACTCGTCAAGGGAACCGTTTATTTTGATGATGTTTCCATGGAACAGGTCGAGGAAGCACCCCAGGGACAAATTATATCATTTTATGATGACACTACGGGATCCCGTAATGTGAACCCGGAAATATTCAAGCCGCTTGATATTAACCTGATACTCCTTGTTGCCGTCATTGTTTTAGGCATTCTGGTACTCGGCGGGTCCATATACTTCCTGGGGCAATGGCTTACCGGCCTGTCAGCCGGCAGAAAAACTATAACTGAATCCAATGATGAATATAAATCTTTTCCAATAAAGGGTGATTTTAAGGAAAAACGAAAACATCCAAGGAAATTTACCGTAATGCCCATTTTTATTACAAAAAGAATTTCCAAAAAAATAATCAGGGAAATGGAATTCAGGACAAAAAACGTATCCATGGAAGGGGCTTTTTTTACGGTGGATGACCTTTCACTCTTTGATATGGACGAAGAAGTACAGGTAAGTGTTTTAATTGACGGGGACAGGAAAAATCTTGGAATTGCCAAAATCATCCGCAAACAAAGGGAATTCAATTTATACGGAGTTGTCCAATCCGCAGGATACGGCATCCGGTTTCTACCCGAGAAATCAAAACAGCAGTCACGGATAAAAAAGATCATTCATAAGTAAGACTCAGAGGAGTAATTACATGATCAGCACCAAACCTTTAAAAAACATCTTTATAACTCTCATTATTTACATGGTAATAATTACCGCATCGTTTATTTTTCTTTTTCCACTTTATTACGTAGCCGTAATAGCTACGAATACCAACAGCTCCGTTTTCGCCGATGTGCCTCCTTTTTCCATTGGACCCAATTTAGTGAACAATTTTCTCCAGCTGCTTCACAAGGTGCCCATCGGTATCTATTTCATCAACAGCACGGCCATTTCCGTTTTATCCGTTGCAACCAAAGTCTTTTTTTGCACGCTCACCGGTTTTGTACTGGCAAAATACAAATTCAAGGGAAGGAACCTGATTTTCGGCCTGATCCTGTTCACTTTAAGCACGCCGAAATTCCTTCTCCTCATCCCGTTGTTCAACATGATGATCTGGCTTAAGTGGATCAACACCTATTTACCCCTGATCGTGCCTTCCATGGCCGACGGGCTTGGAATCTTCCTGATGACCCAGATTATCGAGAAGTCCGTACCGGATGCGCTTTTGGATTCGGCCCGGGTTGACGGCTTTAGTGAATACCAGATCGCTTTTCGCATTGGGTTCCCGCTGGCCAGGCCCGGTATTGCCGTTCTCGGAACGGTTGCCTTCATAGCATCGTGGAATGATTTCATGTTTGCCCTTGTCATGCTTCCAAGCAGACACATGCACACCATACCGGTCGCTATAGCCAGCCTCATGAACACGGCGGAAAAGGATTTCAGTGTCATGATGATGGCAACGGGAGTGGCCATACTGCCGCTTATCCTCGTATTCCTTTTCTTCTCAAGGCAGATAATTTCCAACCTTCTGGCCGGAAGCGTAAAGGGGTGAAAGAATGATCAGAAAAAAATTAAAAGAAAAAGACGTTATGCCGTATGTGTGCCTCATTCCGTTCATGATCCTGTTCCTGACGTTCTTTTTAATTCCCATCATTTATTCACTTGTTTTATCGTTTCAAAAGCTGGGAAGGGGATCAACGCCGCCCGAATTTGCCGGTTTACAGAACTACGCCTTTATTCTCACCGAAGACACCTATTTCTGGAGGAGTATAAGCGCCACCGTTTTTTTACTTTTTATGGGCACATTGCTGCCGCACCTGTTTGCCTTCCCCCTCGCCATTATGCTGAACAATAAAAGTGTAAAACTGAAAGGGGTGTTCAAGGTCCTGTTTTTTCTGCCTTTCATGACAAACACGGTTTCGGCGGCTCTCATTTTCCAACAGCTGTTCAGCCTTAACTACGGGGTCATCAACTTCCTGATGGGCCTGATGGGCCTGGATAAAATAAACTGGCAGGGAGATCCGAACGTCGCCCCGCTTTTTGTTGCCATCCTGGTAAACTGGCGGTACATCGGGTGGAACACGATACTCTATTTTGCAGGGCTTCAGGGAATCCCGAAAGCGTATTACGAGGCGGCCGATATAGACGGCGCCAGTACCTTTGAAAAGCATTTATCCATTACCCTGCCCCAGCTGCTGCCCATCATTTTCTTTGCCGTATCGTTGAGCATCATTACCGGCCTTCAGCTTTTCGATGAGCCGTTTATCCTGAGCGGCCAGTTTGCCTTCATGGGGGGAGTTAAAAACTCCTGCCTGACAGTCGGTTATTATATTGTCTGGCTTGCACAGAAAGGATTGCAGCAGCCACGGGGAGCGGCAGTATCCTGGGTTCTTACATTACTCATTGTTTCTTTAACCTACATTAACTGGATTATTACCAGAAAACTGGAGGGCAGAACAAAGGAAAGACCCAATGCGAATTAGGCATATAATAAAACACGACAGGGCAGTACCAATTTCGGAAATATTGCAGCGTTTCATTGACTTAAGAACGTGTGTTTACTACAATATTTACAGGAGGTGTCCTGCATGCCGGATAAACTTGACAATCTGATTGACCGCGTAAATATCTTTTTAAGAAACCAGGGATTTCATAGACTGAAAAACGCCCCGAAGGATATTTCCATGCTTTTCGAATTGGCCATAAGGGAAATTTGGAAACTCAAGGACAAGGATAAAATAGAGACGCTCTCCGTGGAAGTGGCTCAGATGCTAAAACCGTTCTTTGGTGGAAAACGAATAGAAGATGCCATGGAAGATATCTTCGATAAACTGAAAAAGGAGGATGGACAGAAAGCGGTCGAAGCCCAGAAACAGGCAAAATTGGAGGAAGACAAAAAACTCAAGGAACGGATGAACGATCCCAATTACGTTCCCACTTTCGAAGAGCTGATGAAAAGCAAAAAAATGAAAAAATAACAGGCGGGTATTTTCAATCTTCCAAAAAGCTTTTATGAAGGGCAATCAATGCGGCGTCCTTATCCTTTTTACTGGTAACCAGACTGATATTCCGTTCCGATGAGCCCTGGGCAATCGCATAAACGTTGATTCCCTCTTCACCCAATACCCCGAAAAGCTTACCGGAAATACCGGGAGTCCCGCGCATATTTTCACCTACAATGGCGATAATAATCATGTCTTTTTTTAATCCCAGGCCGGCTATGCCTTTGCTCTTGATTTCATTGGACAACTCGTCATTTAGAATTGTCACCGCCTTCATGGCTTCCGACTCCTTCAACACAAGAC
This sequence comes from Spirochaetales bacterium, assembly GCA_016928415.1. Taxonomy (GTDB): domain Bacteria; phylum Spirochaetota; class Spirochaetia; order SZUA-6; family JAFGRV01; genus JAFGKU01. The sequence continues at coordinate 6,687 of JAFGKU010000099.1, read as the reverse complement.
AAATGGAATTTTCACTCGAAGCCTGGCTTATCATTACTATATTTATATACGCTTTGGCCAAAATGGCAAGAATGTGTGCGGTCATTCCCGGAACGCCGATCATCGTGCTCCCCTCAATATTGAGGATGGCCACCGAATCAATACAGGAAATACCGGTTATTTGAGTTGTATGACGTTTGTCGATATCGGCAATCACGGAACCGGGAGCCTGCGGATTCCCGACATTTTTTATGCGTATCCTGATACCCTTTTCAATGGCGGGAATCATGGTATAGGGATGAAGCACTTCCGCGCCGAAATAGGAAAGTTCCATCGCTTCCTGGTAGGTCAATTCGGAAATGACAAAGGCTGTTTTCACCAGCTTTGGATCGCAGCTCATGACTCCATCCACATCCTTCCAAATTTCTATGCAGTCAGCCTTGATTCCAGCACCGATCAATGACGCCGTATAATCCGACCCGTTACGCCCGAGGGTTGTTGTGATTCCGTTCTCCGTGGATGCTATGAAGCCGGTGACAACCGGGATTCCCTCGGCTTTCGAAAGCAGGGGAGGTATTTTTTTATAGGTCTGATCGAACAAAACCTTGGCGCTGCCGAACTGCCTGTTGGTTATTATCATGTCTCTGGCATCGATCAATTCGGCCTTGCAACCGATACTGTTCAAATAAGCGGTTAAGAGAGTACAGCTGAGTCTTTCTCCAAAACTCATGATAAGATCAAGGCTTTTTATAGAACACTCCTTTACCAGCTTTATACCGTGAAGGAGCTCCTCAATTTCATTCAGCATGGTGGCAATTTGAGGTATAATTTCAGATTGTGCCTTAGAAGGGAACAGGTCATTAATAGCTCCCAGGTGCGCCTTTTTTATATCTTCGATATTATCCCTGTATTGAAGATCACCGCATTCCGCTTTTTCCGCACCGGAAATTAAAAGATCCGTGATGCCTTTCATGGCCGAAAGTACCACGACTACCCTGTCAGCCCTGTTTTCCTGCTGAACAATTTGAGCGACTGTTTTCATGTCTTCGCCCGAGGTAATGGAGCTGCCGCCAAATTTCATTACTTTCATACGCTTTCCTAAAGACAGATCATAAACATAAACTTACAATTTGTCCATCAGGTATGGTTTGAAATTATAAGGGCACCACTAAAAACCATTGATTTATCATAGGCAACCTCTGAAAACCACTACTTTAAAGGGTTTTGATTCGGCAGACCGCTCTAAAAGGAGGTTTTTAGAGGTTGCTTATAAACAAATGGGAAAACAGGGAGTTGAATATTTTTCAAGGATTAATTACCATTGTAGCAATCGGTGACAAAAGTGGATAAATATTCTTCACTAATATTGTGCATCATTATATTTTTTTTCTACTCCTGTGCTTCCCAAAATTCCGGGAATAATATGATATTGGGCAACAATAATGTAACCCAAAAGCCGGAACCGAATCAATCAACCCCTTCACCGCCCGTTATGATTGATAATACGGCAACATTGAAAAAAACAAATCCGGCATTTGACTTGAAAAAAGCCAATGAAGCAATCATTCAGCTTTTCAAACAACCTCAATATCCCCTCACGTTTAATGGCACTATTATCTATTTGCTCCATGATTTTGATCTTGACGACCAGAAGGAAGTGTGCGTGATCGGTTTGGATTCGGAAAAACAAGAATATGCCAAAATGAAATACATCTCCAACTTTGCCAGGCTTTTTCATGAAGATAAAAAAATATTCCGGTTTTATCTGTATATTCTGGAAAGAGACGGCAATTCATTCCGTCAGGTAAAGCGTCTTTATATCGACGAACAATGCGTCTTCAAATCAATAACCAAATTAATTCTTTTCAAGGGCTCCGATAAGACAGTCATCATTGATGTGGCCTTCCAGACACGGCTGGGTTCAGAGCATAAATTCCTGATATTCCGCCAGCCCAGCTTAAACCCTGTTTCGCGATTTACTTACATAGAAACCGTTTCCGCCAGTGCGTCAATCACGGATATAGACAACAATGGAACACTTGATATTGTAACTTTCGACAGGGGGATGGACGAAGGATTGGGCTACGAAACTTTTCTTACCTGGTATAAATGGAACGGCATAAAATTCCGCGAATATAAAACCGTCAATATCGTGCGAAATTTGCTGGCCTTCCTGGATAAGGTCAAGTCTCATATCGTGCAGGGACGGTTTAAGGAACTGTGCGAATTTGCATTTAATCCCTCCGAATTAGCGCAATACCGCCGGCGGAAGAATTATCCTTCAGAAGTATTGTTCAAGGCGTTTAATTTGAGCATGTTTTTTGACACAAAATATATAAGTGAACAGCAGGCGCTTTCTGGAATCAAGGACGTAATTTTCCCCGAAATTCTTGACAATCCGTTCCACAACAGAAATGACAAGGGCTCCTATTTCAGGCTCTCTTTCCGGTTAATGTACAGGGATGAGTTTTCCATAATACCGGAAGTTTTGATCTATATGCCGAAAAATCCATTTGGAAAGCAGGAATTCTTCTTTTCTTTTAAGTAAAATATAACCTGAAATCAATACCATATGGCATTGGTAATTAACGCATAAACAAATGCCATGAAACCGGCTATTATGCCGAAAACAGCAAGGTAAAAAACGATTTTCTTAAGCTTTGAACCGGTTATTTCCCTGGCAAAAAAGAAAACAAGAATCGGAACTGGAAACATCAGGATACCTTTTAGATATTTTTTCTGTTTAAACAGGTCGATGGAAGCAATAATAACCGAGGTATAAAGCAATATAAAGGGTAAAGAATAAAGAATATATTCCAAAATAACCGCAATGATCACTTATTATACCTCATAAAAAGCACCTCCGTCCCCTTAAAGTAGTTAAAAAAGCCAAAAATGAAAAGCCAATTCAAACTTTTAGTCTCATATATAGAATAAAAATCACAGGGCATGAATTATGGTTTTTATCGGGTTTTTCCTTGACATAATACTGAATAATATGGTATGAACGGATTGCCATCATGAAAACAAATTATTCAGTAATATTACAGATATTTAGAAGCAACCCGGTCATGGCCTGGCATTTTGGCAGGGGCTTTCTCAAACTTCACAGGGCGAAATTAATCGATTATTTCAGGCCTTCGGGAAAATCTTCTCAATTACCGCTCATCACGTTTAAAATAACACCTCTGTGTAATTTACGATGCGTCATGTGCGGACAAAGGGGTAAAACCGGCACTTTAAAAGGCAAGGACGCCCTGGAAGAAAATAGTACCATAATATCGGTCGAAAGATACAAGGAGCTCACAAGGGAAGTAAAAGGAAAGGCGCAGATATTTTACATGTGGGGTGGCGAACCTTTTCTTTATCCCAATTTCATCGAACTTGCCCGGTTTATGTCAAATGAAATACCGTTTTTCTCGGTTAACACCAATGGGACGTTTCTGAAGGAAAACGCGGAAGCTATTGTACGGGATAAATGGAAGGGCATACTCATATCTTTGGATGGATTTGAGGATGTGAATGACAAAATCAGGGGGAAAGGCTCCTACCGGAGGGTCATAGAAGGTATTGATGCCATTAACGCGGAAAAGAAAAAACGGAATTCAGACCTTCCTTACATGGCGGTAGTCACTACCATAAGCAACCAGAACTACCTTTACCTGGCTGACCTGGTGAAAGCACTCAAAGGTAAAGGGCTGTGCACTCACGCCATTAATTTAGGTACATATATTTCAGAGAAAATAGGCCAGGAGCATTCAGCCTATGTAAAAGAAAAGCTCGATACTGACTGGCCGCATTGGAAGGGATTCGCCAACGGCTATAATGAAGGCATTGACGGCGAGAAATTCAAAAAAATCCTGCAGGAGGCACACGCCTTCAACAACGATCACCCGGTATTAACAATCCCGGTGATCAATCCGGATAAAATCGGTTTATATTATTCGGAACTCGATACACCCGTCAGGGACTATTGTAAAGCACCCTGGTTCAGTGTCAACATCAATTACAACGGGGATGTGCATTTCTGCGCTGATTATCCCGACTACGTGATCGGTAATATTAAGGACAATTCACTAATGGAAATCATGAACAGCGAAAAGGCACGGAAATTCAGAAAAGTATTGCGGGAAAGCCCACGGGGACTTTTACCTGCATGCAAACGATGTTACCAGATCATGATCTTCGGCCACAGATGCATGTAATTCAGCCGCTATTATCCTGCCGGAATTTCACGGGCGGAACGCCGAATCGCTTTTTAAACATTCTGCTGAAATAATTCGGGTCATTATAACCCAATCTTAATGCAATGGAAAGAATATCCAGGTCAGTATTATGGAGATACCATTTTGCACTCTTCATCCTTAATTGTAAAATATAATTTGTAAGGGAAATCCCGGTCCGTGATTTAAACAATCGGCTCAGATGGAATTTGCTAAATTTGAATTTACGTGCAATTTTATCGAGTGAAATATCCTCCGTAAAATGGTCATTAATAAATTTTTCTATTCTTGCTAATATAATATTATTATGGAGAGGTGTCTTTTTCAAACCGCCTTCCTGGCTGATATTCTTCCTGCTATAAACGGTTTTCTCCGCTTCGCATATCAATTCATCAAACGATTTGAATTGGCCGGCAGAAGAATCAACCGTTATTACGCTTATGTTGGCGCCTGTCAATTTATGCCGGTTATTGGTAAGTTTTTCAATCTCCTGAATGACGCTTCGCCTGTTATCTTCAAAAGCGTCAAGCTCCACATCCGTGAACAGGATAGTAAATTGATTCCCGCTTATCCGTGCCAGGATATCCGCGTTCTTGAATTTATTGGACAATACGGCCGCTACATCCCTTATCAGCCTGTCGCCTGTCTTTCTGCCAAATTGGTAATTAATATCTTTCAGGTTCTCAATTTCAACATAGGTCAGTTTGAACCCGGTTCTTTGATGCTGGACCTGTTGAAAAAAATCCGCACCCATGGTCATAAAACCTCGCCGGTTAGAGAGCCTGGTCAATGGGTCGGTAAAAGGATTACTCCCGTCTTCTACTTCTATTTTATTGGGCCTTTTAGCCGGTTTTACCTGTTCAATGCCCAACAGGTTATTTTTAAGGGCATTGCTGATTTGGGATGATAAAAGTTCATAGTGAATAACATTTTCACTATTGAAATTATAAATTATGTACCCATAATTCTCATCCCTGTAAAACAATGAATTCATGACAAGACCGTTAAAGTGTTTGCCTTTTAAAAATTCTAGCGGCAACAGCTTCACTGTTTCAAATTTGCAATCTTCATCGGAAAGGCCGGTCTTCATTTTACCATTTTCACACATCAGAACTAATCTGGAAAAACGGGGTATTACGGGTTCTGAATCCATTTTAAATTTGACCGGCTTTTCAAACAAACAAATATAAAACGTGTAAATACCCAATGACGGCAGGTAATTGGCCAATTTCTCCAATAAATTTCCCATACCTGCCACGTTGTATATACGGGATATGACGTCCCGGAGATGCCCGATATTCCGCTCAAGAACTGATATCTTTGATTCTGCAAAGTTTTTTGCACAATCACTGACCAACAGTTTTGCCTTTTCCAGAAGCAACTGACGATCGGTTGATTCCATGGGAAAAGCCCTCATCACGGAAAAAAATACAGACCAATGCCCTGATGATGCCCCTTTTACAAAACTGCGGTGAATCAACCGGTTCAGAGTTGTGTCAGTATTCCTAAAACCCTCATCACTACTAAAAAGCGTCCTTATGCATTCCATGAATTCATCGTCTAACACCGGCCAGGGGAAGATTGCCCTTATCAAGTTTTCTTCAAGAACACCGCCTTCATATTTCACTTCCTGCGGGGATAGCTCCAAAGAATCAGAAACACATTTGCATGAATATCTGGCAAAAAAGCTTGACGATAACATAGTATGCGGCGGTCTGTCGCGGCCGGCAAAGATATCGGCAAGAATTTCCACCGCTTCAAACCCAAGGTCATAAAACGATTCCGATGAAGTAGTCAGGGGAATTTCGTATTGGCGGCCTTCGGGGAAGTTGCCGAATCCCGTAACCGCTATTTCATCCGGCACCTTTATCCCGCGCTTTATCAAGACATCCATTACATTGACAGCCATATCGTCATTCACGCAGGCAACAGCGTCAAAAGCAATGCCATGCCTGTCAATAAAATCATTTAAGGCCAGGGAATCGGCGGCCCGGTCATCTATAACCAGGTTATCGTCAAAAGGAATGTTATGCGATAATAGTCCTTCCCTGTACCCTTCATGGCGTTCCATGGATTCAACACCGCCTTCACCGGTATGAATGAAAAGAATTCGTTTTTTATCATGCTTCTCAATAAGGTGGGTTATCAGGTTCTTCATGCCGTCCTTGTTGTTAAAAGCAACGGAATATCTTCCCTTGACGGGTGCACCGATATTTACGACCGGGATCTCCGGGAAACGCCCGCATAACTCATCTATTGAAATTATATCGGACTCGGACGGATGCAATGCCGATGCTAAAATTATGCCCCTGATATTTTGTTTGCAGGCTATCCTGTGGAGAATATTATGCTGGTAATAACAGGTAATATCATGTTCTTTGACAAAATTGTATAATAAAACCCACATTCCGCACCTGATTCTCGAGAAATTTGTATAAAAACCTTAACAAATGACTAGTATTAATCATTTACCCTAACCTGTAGA
>JAFGKU010000008.1 GCA_016928415.1 Spirochaetales bacterium | reverse complement strand
TTGTATTATTTCTGGGGTAAACTGATTTTTATCCAATCCCTAAGTCATTGTTCTATTTGGATTTAGGGGACAGCGGGAATTACTCATTGATAACCTTGTTCTCCGGCTTTTACTTGATTCTGCTGAACTTGAGAATAATAATTGTATTCTGTATAATTTAGAAAATCTTGATAGAGAACAACTCAGTGCAATTCGACCTGGATAAACCGGGCTCGCTCACCATCGAAATCAATGATGACATCACGAAAACCCTTCACCTGTTCGCCGGGGGCACTGAAACAGAGACACCGGATCCGGATGATCCAAACGTTGTCTATTACGGACCGGGCATCCATAAAATCGGCAGGAAAGAAATAAACACAAACCAGACCGTTTACCTGGCAGGCGGAGCGTATGTCTACGGCAACCTGGTAGTTAAAAACCGGGAAAACGTTCGGATCAGGGGCAGGGGGATCCTTGACGGCAGTCCCTATGACAGATGGGAAAATAAGGAAGGCGTAAAGTATGGCATACATGCGGTAAATACCAAAAACCTTACTATCGAAGGAATCATCCTTCTTGACCCGGTTGCCTGAACCCTGCGTATCCAGAAATGCAGCGATGTTGTGATTTCAAGCATCAAAATCATCAGCAGCCGGGAAAATGCGGATGGAATTGATATATGCTCCAGCAATATTGTCCAGATCGATAATTGTTTTATCCGTTCATGGGATGACGGCATTGTGATCAAGGGGTATGACGGGATCAATACGGAAAATGTCACGGCGACGGATTGCATCCTCTGGACTGACCTTGCCCAGAGCCTTGAAATAGGTTTTGAGACCCGCTGTCCTCGCATAAGGAACATTCAATTCAGGAATATCACGATCCTGCATAATTTCCATAAACCGGTAATGAGCATTCACATAGGAGATACCGCTTTGGTGGAGAATGTCATATACGAGAACATAATTGTCGAAGACAGCCAAATGGGCTTGGGCGACGGATGGAATTACCTGATAGACCTGTGGATTGGCCGCGCCGAATGGACGGAGAACCGGGTCGACGGCAGCATCAGAAATATACGCTATAAAAATATCGACGTCCTTGGAGGAAAAAAACCAGGTATCCGGATTTTCGGATTGGGTAAGGGAAACAGAGTCGAGGATATCACCATAGACAATCTCACAATTTTAGGAGAAAAAATACAATCGTTAAAGCAACTGACTTCTACCGTGAACGAATTTACTTCAAACATATCCTTTACTGACACTCCTTAAAATCGGTATTTTCTTTTTCACAGAATTTCGCTATACTATCTGCATAAACAATATGATAAAAAGACTGGCAGCCCTGACTATACTACTCATTATTTCAACAACCCTTTCTTCCGAACCCATCACCCGGGAAAAGGCCGCCCAATGGATCGATGCAAATTATCAGCGTTTTTTCCAGAAATACTATCTAAGCTGCGAAGCGGCCATCAGCAGGATGGTTCTGAATATGATCGGAATCAGGGACCTGGATGAGGATGCCATCCTCGAATCCCTGCCAAGGCACCCGACCAATCCCGACCTGGGACTAGTTATGAAGGATGTGAGCGGCGATATATACAACAAGGACGGTACCATTAATTGGGGGAATTACGGGGCCCATGCCGATGTGCTTCATAACTGGTTTTCTATGATTACAAAGCAGAATAAAAAGGACAAAGAATACCGGTTTGAAAAGACCTTTTTAACCAATGCCAAACTTGTCCGGTATCTGAAATCAAACAAGGACTGCCTTGGGGCCATCATATGGGTAGCCGCCCCTATCAATGAAAAAAAGCCCCCCAGGAATGAGCGGGGACAGGTACTGGGCGAACATGTGCAGTTAGTCTCCCCCCTGCCGGATAAAAAAGGCCGCATGGTCGTCTACGATGTGTGGCCGTGGCCCGGTCAACCGTTCCATCTCTACAATCCCTTTAACAGGGATATGTTCGATTACGTAGTGCTTCTCATCAAAAGAATTGACAAGGAATGAATTCAATTATCAGGATAACCACCATAATCCTCATTCTGCTTTCAACCATCAGGCTTTATGCAGACAAAACGCCGGTGCCTGAAAATGAAATCACGCTTTCATTTGTAGGAGACATCATGGCCCATGCCGTGAACTACAGGGTGAAGGATTATTCCGTCATGTACGAGAATGTGAAAGACCTTTTAACAAAGGATGATCTCACCTTCGGCAACCTGGAAACCTGTGTCAATACAAAAAACGAATACTCAGACTTTCCCCTGTTCAAAACGGGAACAAATTACGTACAAGCCGTGATCGACGGCGGTGTGGATGTATTTTCACTGGCCAACAATCATTCCTATGATCAGGGTGTTGCCGGGGTCCGGGAAACGATCAAGGCGATGACCCTGCTTCAACAAAACAACAGGGTTTATTTTTCAGGGCTGAGGATGCATCAAACCGATGACATCAAATCCACGGTCATTAATATAAAAAATTTTAAGATAGGGTTTTTGGCGGTGACACAGTATCATAACATGATCCCCAGGGAAAAACTCATCTATAAATATGAATATGCCAGCAGGAGGGAAAAACCGGCCTTCTATAAGCTGGTGGAAAAGGAATCAAAAAAATTTGATCTTTATATAATCTCCTATCACGGCGATTGGGAATATTTATTAAGACCGAATAAATTTAAAAGCATTTTTTTTAAAAATCTTTTAAAATGCGGAGCGGATATTATTTATAGTCACGGCCCTCATGTGGTTCAGCCTTTTACCGTGAAGGTTGACGGTAAGGTCAATAAGCTTATCCTTAATTCAATGGGTAATTTTATTTCAGGACAGCGGTATGTTTTCAATAATAAACCTATATCAGATTCACATCTGCGTACCAATTCCGGTGATTCCTTTATAATTCAGGTAACCTGTAAAAAACTGGAAAACTCGGTAACCATTACTAAAATCAATCCCCTATTAATTACCAATCACCAGAATAAAAAAAGAGAAACCATAGTTATCACCCTGGATGATGTGTTGAAGTTTCCTCTCAGTAGAATATGGAAGGAATATTACCTGAAGCGTAAAAAATTCCTGGAAAAGGTTTTATCACAAAGTATCATTCCTGATAACATCCTGTGTACCGATAAAAACGTTAAAAGGGAAAAAGTCCAAATAATCTATAATAAACGGATAGTTTATTAGGTAATTATTGACAGATAATTGGATTGTCATAATAATTCCTATATATAAGGAGTAAACCGATGCTTTATAAAATTTTACCGTTAGTGTTTTTAGCAGCTCTCCTCCTGTTTTCCTGCAGTTCAATGCCCGCTTTCGAAGATGGCCTGGACGCAGACAAATACAGACCGGATGCGGACAAGTCCGTCTTTGAATTGACAACAAAAACAGAGCACCAGGAAAGCGGGCTGAAGGCCGGTTTTGCCGACGACAATGCACAATTCAATTATTTTCTGAATTTCCTGAATGAGTACAAGGAAGCTGTTCATTTCGAATTGCCCATTCAGGAAAGAATCATCATCAAGGCAATGGATGCGGACGGGAAATCAATCCCTGATGCCGCCGTCAGTATTTCAGCATCGGGAAAAATCGTGGCCGAAGGGAAAACATACGCTGACGGAACCTTCCTTTTCTTTCCCAATGATAAGGAAACCGTCAAGGAATATCAGCTGTCCATCGGCTACCAGCAGGCAAAGGAAAAGCTGACATTCCAACGCAGCGGGCCAAGACAGGTCGACGTACACTTTAAAGAAAAACGGCGGGAATACCCGAATATCCCCATCGATATACTCTTTATTCTCGACACAACGGGAAGCATGGGGAATGAAATAGAACGATTAAAGGCAACCATTGAAATCATCAAGCTGAACATAAGTACCCTGTCCATTAAACCGGATGTGCGCTTCGGGATGGTGCTGTACAGGGACAGGGAGGATGCCTACCTTACCCGTATAATTCCCCTCACCAAAGACATGGACAAGTTCCAGGCATCACTCAACCAGGTTACGGTAGACGGCGGCGGCGACACACCCGAAGACCTGCAATCCGCCCTGAAAGACGCCCTGATTAAAATTGACTGGAATCCGGAAGGCATCCGCCTTGGATTTATCATTACCGATGCGGCTCCCCATCTTGACTATGACGAGGCCTATACATACGTCGATGCGTCAAAAGACGCCAAGAAGAAAGCGATCAAGCTTTATTCCATCGGGACTGGGGGTCTTGATTTATCCGGCGAATACGTTTTAAGACAAATTTCGCAGTATACCTACGCAAAATATATCTTCCTGACCCACGGTGAACAGGGAGAAAGCGAAGGCGGAACACCGGACAGCGTCAGCCATCATACAGGGGCCAATTTCCAGACGGACAAACTCGAGTCCATCATCATAAAGTTCACCAAGGACGAACTGAGTTACCTGACCGATTCCCCGATAGAGCCGGGCGAGGATTATTTTGAAGCAACGAAAATTCCGGCCGAGGAGAAAGAAGCCACATTGAAAAAACTTTTTGACGCGGCCGTTTCCCAGCTTGTCGATTATTCCAGCATCAGGATACCCGAAGGCACGGAAGCCACGGTGCTACCCCTCATCCCCGCCGCCGATGCCGATGGAGCCACGGCTGAATATTTCACTGACCAGCTCTATGTTTCTTTTTCACAGAACAAGACATTTACGATGGTGGAGCGCAAAGATCTTCAGGCAGTCATGGAGGAACTGGAAATGCAGCTCTCGGGCCTGGTAGATGATGCCAGTGCTGTAAAAGTGGGTAATTTTCTTGGTGCCAAATTGTTATTAAACGGGAAAATATACAGGAAGAAGGGAAAATACGAGATATTCCTTAAATTGCTGCGGGTGGAAACAGGTGAAATATTAAGTGTGACCAAGGCAATCGTGGATACGGAACTGGGTTTGACCAAATAGCCCCGGTATGATGCTGGTTTGAACCTATACCTCCTTTTACAACTCTGTTTTTTTGTGTATATTCATATTTACAGTATATATAAAGGGAAAATTAAAAATGGCAGCTATTCGTGTCGGTATTGTGGACTACAAGGCCGGCAACCTGAAAAGCGTGGAAAACGCGGTTAAACATCTCGGTGCGGACTATCTTCTTACAGGCAATCCCGCTGATTTCTCCTCGGTTTCGCACCTGATATTTCCGGGTGTCGGGGAAGCCAATGCGGCCATGTCCGCCTTGAAAGAAACAGGTCTCGGGGATATGATCCGGGAATTCTATGCATCGGGAAAACCCATGTTGGGAATCTGCCTGGGTACGCAGATCATTTTAAGCGAATCGGAAGAAGGGAACACCCCTTGTTTAAATCTGGTAGAAGGCAAGGTAAGACGGTTTGTTTTACCTCCAGAGTATAAAGTACCGCATATAGGCTGGAACCAGGTCACGTTCACGATCAAACATCCTGCCTTCGAAGGGATACCGGAAAACTCATCCTTTTACTTTGTTCATTCCTATTACCCGGATCCGGAAAACAGTGAAAATATAGCCGGTCAAACCGAGTATAATATCAGGTTTACTTCTGCAATAGCCCAAAAAAACATCATTGCGGTACAATTCCACCCTGAAAAATCCGGGGAAAAGGGACTGGCCCTGTTAACCAATTTCTTTAAATGGAAACCATAAGAACATAAAGGAAAATCATGCTTGAGAAAAGGATAATTATCTGTCTCGATGTGAAGGACGGAAAGACGACAAAGGGAATCAAATTCAAGGGTAATATCGATTTGGGTGATCCCGTTGAAATGGCGCGAAAATATTATCTGGACGGTGTTGATGAACTTGTATTCTACGATATCACCGCTTCTCATGAAAAAAGAAATATCATGATAGATGTTGTACGTAAAGTTGCAGAAACGATCTTCATACCCTTTTCCGTCGGGGGTGGTATCGGTACAGTCGAGGATATCCGTTCCGTACTGCTGGCCGGTGCTGAAAAAATTAGCGTCAATTCCCAGGCTGTCAAAAATCCGGATATCATAACGGAAGGAGCTTCCATCTGGGGAAGCCAATGCATCGTTCTGGGGATGGATGCGGCTAAAGACACCGAAATGCCCTCAGGCTACCGGATTTTCATCAATGGCGGCAGGACACCCACACAACTCGATGCGCTTGCCTGGGCAAAAAAAGCGGAGCAGCTGGGTGCCGGTGAAATTGTCGTGAATTCCATGGATGCGGACGGCACCAAGGATGGCTATGAGTTGACGATTACGCGCATGATCTCTGAGAATGTAGGCATTCCGGTTGTGGCATCCGGCGGTGCGGGAAAACCGGAGCATCTCTACGATGTTCTAACCAGTGGAAAGGCCCATGCCGCTCTCATTGCCTCGATGACCCATTATGGCGAATACACGGTTGAATCCATAAAAGACTATTTAAAAAACAGGGGACTCCCCATACGGTCGGATTATAGAAAGCAGGCATGAATCAATGATCGAATACGTAAGCCGGTTTAATATCAATGACCGTGTCCTTGAAAAGGCAAAAACGATACTGGAAGAGGGAGGTGTCGTTGCGTATCCCACAGACACAAGCTGGAGCATTGGGGCCAGTGTGCTTTCAGTAAAGGGTATAGAAAAACTGCGCCGTTTAAAGGGTGATTTCAGTAAAAAATTCCCCATTACTATGATCTGCTCAAAAATTTCCCAGATCGCTGAAGTGGCGCAATTAAGCACCCAGAATTTTAAAATAATCACTCGCCTTGTTCCAGGTCCTTACGTTTTTATCCTCCCCGCCTTGAAAAAAATAGAAAAAAAGGTCAACATGAAAAGACTGGAGATTGGTATTCGCATACCGGACCATCCGGTGCCTGTTAAAATAATAGAAACCCTCGAAAATCCCATATTTTCCATTACCGCCTCCAAAAACATGTTACACAATGGATGGTGGGACACCTCGTTCGCAGAAGAAAACCTGTTTGAATGCGGGTATGAACTGGAGAACATAGAAGGCATTGACCTGATTCTTGATACCGGTGAAGACCTGCCGAAAGTCCTCTCCACCGTTTTAAGAATGTCGGAGGATGAAATATCGGTGGTCCGTAAAGGTATTGGAGAAATATAAAATTTAATTAGACAAAAGTCCAAATTCTCATACACTAATAAGAGTGGATGAATATGGACCGTCATTATTATAATACGCTGAAATTAAAAACCCTCATAGACGTGGACGGGTATTCTCCCTTAGCAGATACTTTAAAGGATAAAAAGCTCCAGATCGAACATCAAATCGCCGTATTCCCTGGATCAACGGGTGAGATCGTTATCAATTACCCGGGGCATAATGGTTCCCTTGCAGGGGCAGAAAATCACTACCTTAAACTGGCTGAAAGCCTGCAGCAGAAGCACGGGTGGTCTGTTATATTGAGTGGGAATACGCATTACAGGGGATACAAATATGATCAGACCCTGATTGTCGTCTTGAAGGAAATTATTGAATATGCCCTGGAAAATTCAAAAGAAATATGCGGGAAACCCCGCCCCTTGATATATCTCATGGGATTTTCAGCCGGAGCCTGCGCCATTGCCGCCGTTGCATCGGATTACCCTGAGGTGAAAAAAATCCTGCTGATAGCCCCATCCGGCGACATTGAAGAATCCGTTATCAAACGGAAATTTCCTGAATATTTCGGCCGGGTATTCATTCTCATTGGAGAACAGGATTTTCGTGTCGGTCCCAATGCAGGTCTGTATTACTACAATCTGGCCATCGATGCTTTTGAAAAAAAATTAATAAACGTACCCAACTGCGATCACAGTTTTTCCGGCAACCGGAATAAAACAATACGGGCAAAGGCTCCCTCGTGGGCTTTTGGTTCAGACACCTGCCTTACCGATCTTCAGAAATCCTTCCGATGGAAACTGGCGGGAATATTAAGTTTTATCAGGCAGAAGCTGCATATAATCCAGAAAAGGGAAAATTATTCCATTGAAAAGAAAAGCAGGGAAGACCATAGAAAGGAGCAGCTGAAAAAAAAGCAGGTTTATCATCACGAGTTCAATATTGAAGCCCTTTATGGATATGATCTTATTTCCAAGACGGGGAGATACAGGTCCAATTTAAAGCGGATACGTCACTTATTCAATCCCCTTAAAAAATTCATGTCACAAGAATTGCTGGAAAATCCAATAGTAGCGGAATCCTTTGAACTGATAAAAAATGAAATAATAAAAAATCCTTCTCTTTTAAGCAGGCAATTAATAGATCTATTCTACAGCCAGCCATTGGAGTTGTACAATATCGATGTTTACTGGTTCATAATCGGCGAAATAACGCGTATTGCCCAATCGATGCAATTCAAGGCCTATAACCTTGTTATCACACTCATTAATTCCGTCGGACTGAGCCATATCAGCAATTATTCCTTTTGGAAGGAGACGATAAGCAATGAGTTTACAATGCTTCTTACACAGCTCTATAAGCTGCCGGCCAATCACATCGCCCCTTCGCTGGATTTGACGGATTCCTACCTGAGCGTCCTGACAAAAAACAGGCTTTTGGACAGGGATTTTTTCCGGAACACGATCAATAACATATATTTTGAATCACTCAAGGAAATACTGGCCAATTATCCCTCTCATTCTACAGAAATTATAAATATTCTGATCGCCCTGCTTTACGCGACGGATAATTATCTGGTTGATCAGGAATTTTTCTTTATTTCAATCATTGCCATGATCAGAAACACGAACAAGGACCTGAACCTAATTAAATCTACTTTGAAAGAATTTCAACAACTCCTGGAAAATTTAAAGCCTAATTTAAAAAAAGATCCCGAGGTTATGGAAGCCATCGCCTGTATACCCATTTATGCCAGGGAAAGTGCGGACAAGGCCTTCCATTCATTAGGCCTGTTGTTGGACCAGTGTTATACATTGGCGGTTAAAGAAAAAAAATTCATGCGGACAATTCTGGCTATCCCTTACATTGCAGGAATCGGAACACGTGAAGTATTCGATATCCTGAAAGACATCATCTCGATTATTCCATCCCAGGACCTTCAAAAACTGGATGAAATTATCAATGTCAGGCTCTTTTCCGTGCTTTCGAAAATACATGAAGGCATAAAAACAGGATTTTACAAGGCTTTCACATCCTTCCAAATCCTGATAAAAACAGTCGGCCAGGGAAAACTCGTGTCGACAAATTTCTGGGATAAAATCATAGATACTTATTTTCTCAATGCCGTTTTAGCTTTAATGAAGAACAATTCCATTGACAACCGCGGTGGTTTCATCGTCCTCGAAGGCATGATAGCCAGGCAAAACACGGAATCCCTGGAAAATCCTGAATTTTGGGATAAAGTGATTGGGCAGTACCTGGCGGAATTTCTGGAAAACCTGAAGAAAGCGGTACCCGGTGATTCCACGAAACCATACATGATTATTAATCGGAATCTATCCCTTTTGGATGAACAAATTAAGAATTCACCGGCTTTTTTTAAAATGCTTTTATACCTTCTTGAAATTTCGGATGAGGAATATTTTGAATTAATGGATGATATTACTCCCCTGCTCTCTTTTCTCCATACCCTGTTCACAGACCCGGATTTTAAGCTATTTCAAAAAGCCTGTAAAATAGCCCTGTATTTTTTACTGACCAAAAATGAAAATGAGTCACTGGGCAATATCGGAATAAGCAGTATGGAAGAATTAAAACTCCTTTGGCCCGTGATACGAACCATACTGGTAAAAATAGTGGGCCTGTATGCTTCCGGTAAAATCAACAAATTCATTACCCTTTATTGGGACGATTTTTTTTCCTTGAAAATCAAGGCAGTCGATATCCTCAGGATGTTTAAATTCAATCTTGACGCCAAGTTGACGACACGCCTGATGGAAAAATTCGCCACCGAAATTACTATGGTGGAAGACCCGGATGAAATAAAGGAATTGTCGATCATCATAGAACATTTTCCCACAGATAACCTGGAATCCATATTTTATCATCTCATTACCCACAGCAATTATATAGACCCCTCTCAACATCTCCTCTATGCCTCCATCATCCATTACCTGCATAAACATTCTACCCGGCAAAGACTGGACGACCTTTTATACAATTTTATTACCTTGAACCGGTTCGATGACACAAAATATCCCCAGATAAAACAGGTAATAGAAATTAAATTACTGCATAAATATATTGAAAACACCTACTCGATTCTGTCTTTACAAATGTACCGGGATATAATGTCCTGTTACAAAAGAGAAAGGGTTTACTGCCTCAATGCCGTGATCGGTCATGAAATGGGTACAAAAATCCATAATAAAATAATGGAAATAATGTCCCGCCTGAATGCCAAGGACGGCGGCCTGCCCTATTTTATACCCCATGAAATTAACGGCATTTCCATGGGTGTCTGGCGAACTCTGACCATGGAAGCTTTTGAAAGCTATATCAAGGAAGGACATAAAAGATCCAAATCTACTTTTGACGAGACTTACCTCGCCGTGAAAAGGGAGAAATGCTACGCATACCATTTCAGTTACGGGTTCATGGTCTGGATTCCCAACAGTGTCTATAACAGGGCCATTATAGAATCAAAGGTTTTGATAGGGAAACGTTCTACCCCTGAAGATGAAGTTGTTCTGGATAAAGACCTTCAAAAAGAAGAAATCAGAATTTTCTTTATACACAAGGATTTTTTTATAGAGGCCGATAAGGCAGTTACAGAAAATATGTGCTATCTCATATCAGACGGGCGTTCCTTTGTATATACAAATCCCATTGAGGGAATAACGAACACATATAACCCGGTGTTGGACTATCATGCCGTCATAAAGATCATTAAAAAACATA
Source organism: Spirochaetales bacterium (assembly GCA_016928415.1). Lineage (GTDB taxonomy): Bacteria > Spirochaetota > Spirochaetia > SZUA-6 > JAFGRV01 > JAFGKU01. The sequence goes on along the minus strand of JAFGKU010000008.1, from coordinate 7,664 downwards.
AAAATCTGGATTCTCCCCGGCTCATAGTAGTATTTGAGGGATCAAACAGTTTCGACGGCCTGCGCCACCTGTTTTCACAAAAACCGTTTAAAGAACTGTTTTTAGATAATGATATGCGTGAAATGAACAGGGCTTCCGTTCGAGGATACCTCCAGATTTATCTGGATAAAGAAAAACATAACCTATGCCGTGATTATCTGGAGTGCCGTTCCAATGTTCCCATAGATAAATTCAGGAAAAAAAGCATCGGTTCCCAGGAAGGGTATTTTGTCCATATAAACGGGAAAAAATATTATGCCAAAATATACAAGAATCCTGACCAGGCAAGGGCGGAGTTCTTGTCCTGGCTGATATACAGGGAAATCGGCATCCCCGTCAAGGACGATACACGCATTATCAAGCTGAACGGCAGAATCGCAGTAGCGTCCCGGTGGATACCATTTTCCCGTCCGTTAAAACAACCGATCAACAACATTGATTATCTCGCCTTGAATTTCGTATCAGGTGTTTTCATACAGGACAGGGATCAGGGCATGAATCATAATTATATTGTTTCCTCTAGAACAATTATGCCTGTTGATTTCGGCGGCAGCTTTATATTTAAATCAACCGGCGGCTTGAAGGGGGGGAAGGAAGATGATATGAACAGCCTTCCTTTCGGATTCCAGAATTTCAAGGATATGCTGAAATTGGAAGGCAGGCACGGCTCCAAAAATCTGTACAAACCATTGAAAAACCACCCATTAACCATAAAAAAGGCCATGTTTATACTCTGTAAAAAATTAAGGCCGGACATAATACGTCAGCTGGTAGACGCCGTCGGATTTCAGACAAAGGGATTGTCCGAGAATATAGCCTCGACCCTGATTGCCTCCATGCGGTACATGCTGAACCAGATTAACCTTCACAGCATGGACCATTTTGACCTTTCTGAAATTCCGGAAGAGACCATTCAAATCAGGAAAGTATGCCTGGCCCAGTCTTCCTTAAAGAAAAAATGGGATGAAATATTAATCAGGCTCCCGCCCGGACTCAAGCTGATTCTAAAGGCCCCATCGGGAAGGACCAGCCGTGTTACCAAAACAAAATGCAGTATCCAGCAACACACAATGGAAGTTTTCACGTCACTGGAAAGGGTACAGTCACAAAAAATGATTTTCCTGGATGACCCGGATATGCTTTTAATGATGGCTGCCCTTTTCCATGATACCGGGAAATTCATTTTCGAAGCTACTGATAAAGGATTTATAACCCGTGTAATACAGACCATCTCAAATGATCTTGCAGAACTGGGTTCTCAAAAAAAGGAAACTCTTGAGTTATCGGGAAAAACGAGTCTGAAATTACAGGCAGAAACCCTTTCCATAAAAATAGCCGGCCTGTATCTGCCCCTTATGGGTTTTGCTCCCAGGGAGAGTCTTACAATCTGTGAAATTATCGAAAAAGACATCATAGGGAAAACGGCTCACAGCAACAAAGATACCGGCATTTATAAAGATAAAAAACTGGAAGACCTTGATCTCATTCTTAAGCCATCCCCTGATCTGCAGGTACTGTATCCTGAGATGAAGGTCCGGGAGCTGCAGGTTAATATAATAGAGCTTGCCAAACGGTTATTCATTGCAGATACCTGTCTCTCAAAAAGCATTACCAGCCAGGCCTTGATGATGGTAAATGACCGGTACGACATCGACCCCTCTAAAATGAAGCTTTGGGGAAGGTACGAAAATTACCTGATGGAAGCCTACATCAAGGAAAAAACTGAATGTTAGGTAGAATAATGCCGTAAATAGTATTTGGAGCATTATTGTGGTTTTAAAGAGAAGGCTGCATCGAATCGCCATTTATCTGTTTCTCCTGTTAGTTTTATTTTTTTCACTGTTGCTGGTTTTTTCACTTGATCCCTACAAGGCAAAAACCTTGAACAGGTACATCAATAATACATCCTTTTCAGATGAATGGGATACCGATTTATTTGTTGACAGCGATTCCATAAACGACAGTACCAAAACGTACATTCAACCCAATCCCCCCGTCTTGCCAGTCGAAATAGCGGGTTCCCATAAAACCGAAGAATCCCGTATTTTCGGCATAAATGAGGTGATTGATTCAGAGCCCCTTCTTTTCTTTCAACGGGAAAAGGGAAGTGCCGTCCGCATTGACAACTTCTTTTCCAGTTCCACGGTAAGGCATATACGCTCCGATACGCCTGAAAATGAATGGTTCGTCCCGAGAAAACCGCTTTTTTTCTGTAACGGGAATATAAAAGAAAAAAAAATAGCCCTAACCATTGATGACGGATGGAAGCAGGACTATCCCCTCCTGGATTATCTTGAGAAGGAAAATATAAAATGCTCGGTTTTTGTAATAGGGGGAAGAGGGGTTGCAGATAAACACCCGCAATGGCTTTCGAGAATGGACAGAATGGGCTTTGAAGTATGCAACCATACCTATTCCCATGTAAATGCTACCCGTATGACGGACAAGCAGTTTCAAAATGACATCCGCAAAGCGCAAATAATCATTTCAAAAGCCACCCATAAATTTTATCCCTTTTTACGCACATGTGGAGGGTCCTTTTCAAAACGTAATTTAAACACGGCAGCCCGGAACGGCTATATCCTGGTGAACTGGAGCAATTCCCTCATGGACACATCCCGTAGAGTAAAATCGGCGTACCAGATCAAGAGTGTCCTGCGGCAGGCTAAAAACGGAGATATTATACTGGCCCATTTTGGAGCCTTTCATACGCTGACCGTTCTAAAGGCCGTTATCCCGGAATTAAAGAGGCGCGGCTTCCAGTTCGTCACACTCTCCGAACTCCTGTACGGTATGTATTGAGTCTCCCGGACTCAGCCCATTGATTATATTTCTAAAATAGTGTAGTTTTCATCCATCAACACACAATCAAGGATTTAATCATGAAAAAGGCCGTAATTTTTGATATGGATGGCGTGCTCGTGGACAGTGAACCTCTCCATTACGAATCCGAAAAAACAATACTTCAAACCTATGGACTGGATTTTACCAGGGAGGTCCATAAAAATTACATAGGTTATGCCAATGAGCTGAAATTCTGGCAGGACCTCTGCCATCTCTACAATGTTGAATTGGACACCTCCATGCTAATGAAAAAAAAGATGGAATATTTTTATGCGCATCTGGATAAAATCGTTCTTATCGAACCCGCTAAAAAACTCCTGGAGAATCTCCATTCACGAAAAATACCCCTGGCACTTGCTTCTTCTTCCAACAGGGAACTGATAGATAAAATCCTTGGAACATTTTCATTGGGTCATTTTTTCAAAGTGATTCAATCCGGAGATAATATTAAAAACGGGAAACCGGCTCCAGACATTTTTCTTAAAACAGCCGAATTGATTTCAACAGACCCTGCCGAATGTATAGTAATTGAAGACTCCTTAAACGGTGTGAAAGCGGGAAAAGCGGCCGGAATGACCGTCATAGCCGTTCCCAATGAATATACACGTTCCTTTGATTTTTCCATGGCGGATTATACGCTGGAAAGCCTCGACGAGTTTCATAAGCTTGAAATTTTATAAGGTTTTTATCATAATTCCCGCACTTTTTTACTACCCAAATTTCTCTTAAAGGTAGAACGGGTATTTACTGATTTAAACGCCGTCTTCTTTAACAGCAGCACCTGGTGCTAGAAGATTTTAAGCGTGGCCTGTAATCCCAGGTAGCTGAACGCATCGGAACCGGCGATATGGAAACGGTTCTGCACAAATTTGAATTGATACCACGCCGATAATTCCAGTCCGGGAAACGGAACATAGTAAAAATCAAATTTGAGGATATCGGTCCATTGCACGGGTGTTGTCGGCGAGGAAGTGGGGGCACCGGAAAGGGGATAACCGGGCTCCCCGGTATGGGTGTAATCATTATCATATCCCCAGCCGTACAAATCGATCATCCCTAATCCGCTCCTGTTCCAGCTTACCCCGGCTTCCCACTTGCCCGGTTCACCGTAGGAAAGGCTTACATTTATATCCAGGCAATCCGGACCAAGGTAAAATCCCAGGGGATAATCCACCCACATCCGCCCCACAAAAGACTCAACATAGATGATACGGGAGGTAAATTTCCTGAAGTCGTAATATTTTCCATACACCCAGGGATCGGTTAAGGTCACTTCGCTGTCCAGGCGGAAACGGCCCGGTCCTAACTTGAAAAAAGGATCGGAAAGAACGGTAAATCCCGCCTGGTATGCGGCAGCTCCGGGGTTCTCGCCCGGGTCCGCTTCATCCCCGACAGCGGCATCATAAAACAGGTAATCAATGTAAAGCCGGATACCCCTGTACGGAACATAGGTGGCCGATATGTTCAGGGGTACCGAATACACACCCTCTTCAAACAGGTTATGGAAAAGGATCAGCGGATTGAAGTCCTGCAGTTCGGGTTCCCTGCCGCCCACCAGGTTGGTCTGCGTGATATCCAGCATGAGCCATGGAAATGGGGTTATCACCAGCTTGGCCACTATGTAATTCTTGGACCTTTCATTATACGTTAACCCATTGAAGGCCGCGTTCCCTTCGGGATTGGGATGATTAACAGGGTCATTGTACATTTGATCAAGGTAATAACTTTCCGCCGCAGTAATGGTCGGGTTCAAACGGATAAAGTAGCTGGAGAGGGAAAACCATTCATAAAAAAAACGGGCTTTGACAAAGTCAAAATAAGGCATGTATTTTGTAATTAATAAGGGACTTTTCCGGCTGGGCCCCAGATGGAGTTTGTCCCTTCCTATCCGGAATTCCACGGGTTCTTTATAAAATGCGGCAATCCCCCTGTAGGGGAAATTATTGTCGATATTGACGGGATTGGTCATGATATTCATGAACGCGCTTTCACCGAGGAGGTACGAATTGGCCGCTCTCAATTGGGGCTGCATAAGGAGGGAAAACCCGGCAAACTGCGCTATAAAGCCGAGTTTGAGAATGGTAGGGATTTCATTGATTTCATAGAAATAGGTGAAATCCGTCATGTTCATGTCCAATGTGGCCGGCGTCCAGTCGGCTCCGTCAAAAGGCGGTCCTGTATAATCATTCCCATCATACGTCGGGATATAATGCAGCCGCCCCGGTTCACTGTTATAAAAGCCGGAGAAGCCGACTTCAACAATGGGAGAAATGTTGGGCAGGGGAAGCCTTAAATCATGGTACAGTTCAAACGCTTTATTACTGATGGCAGGAATGCCATCATCATCGATGAGCTTTTTCAAATGAAACCGCAGGTCGTCCGCGATCATGGGGAGCTCTTCCAATGGAGGCACCTGCCCCGCATTGAGGAAAAGCTCTTCGGCCTGCCTGTATACCAGGTCGTCGCAGGGAACGATCCAGCTTTCTTCCGAAAAACTGATTTGACTTAAAATACCACAGATGAATAAAAGAACAAATTTACGCATTGGGACCTCGCTGGAATTTTTATACAGGTAATCTATTTGGTTGTCAAGTTAAAAACGCCGTCCCAGTTGGCCGGGGGAGGAGTGAGTTTGAAGTGTTTGATCCGGCTGATGAAAATCCGGCTTGTCTCATCCTTGAATTCCTTTACCATGGTCTGGAAAAGGTTCTGGGCTTTATCCCAATCCTGTTTCCTGTACGCGGTTAAACCTTTTTCAAAGATGGTTTTTAAATCCTTCAAAGCGGAAGTTGCCCCGGGGGTCTCATGCAGGATTTCGTATATTTTTATCGGTTTGAATTTACCCTTGACCGTTATGGAATCAATTTCCCGGCAGAGAAATTCATCTTTAATGATGTTATAAACCGTTTCCGATATTAACGTTTTTGTTTCATAGGCCTTGTTGGCGCCTTCCAGCCTGGCGGCAAGATTTACGTTATCCCCGATACTCGTAAAATCCATTCTCTCGCGGGCGCCGATACTGCCGAAAACGGCCGGCCCGGTATGGATGCCAATGCCGATATCCACCGACGTCGCTGAAGTGGTTTTTCTTTTTTCCTTTTCCTCGCGCATCGCCTGCTGCAATTCAATACTTGCCTTGCAGGCATGGAATTCTTTTTTCTGCCCGGCAAAAACGGCCATAATGGCATCCCCGATGAATTTATCTATATCCCCGCCGTTCTTCCTGATAATCTGGCTTTGAATTTCCAGGTACCTGTTGAGAATATCAACAACATCTTTCGGCGATTTACCTTCACACAGGGTTGTGAAACTCCGGATGTCGGTGAATAAAAAAGCCAGGTTCCGGATGGAGGATTTCGTCTCCTGTTTTTCAGACTGACGAAAGGTGGATTCGGAAATATAGGGAATTAATCCCCTGATCACGTTGACCATCCTGTCCATTTCAACGGAAAGGGTTTTTATTTCATCATGAGTCTTTATCGCCTCGTCATATTCCAGCTTGTCAGCGGATATGCGCTCCTTCCCGGATAGCATTGCCGTTAAATTGGTGGATATTTTTTTAACACCTATCTGCAGAGAAAGAATGGGAAAAACAATATTTCCACCGATTATATAAATCAATAATATGGAGATATATAACATCACACAACCAATAATTATCAGCCTTACCTGTGACCTGAAAAACGATTCATAAATGACATCTTCGGCGTACTCAACTACAATGAATCCAATTTTTTTCTTTCCCTCTTCAGTATTGAAAATTGTAGGGACGACAATTCTATATGTCTTTTGTTTCTCAGAATAACGAACTTCAAGATCTTCAATATTCCTAAATTCCGCCGGTAATTCTTTTCCTTTAAGTTTTTCATTTGTGCTGATTGTAATCAGATATTTATTATTTGAAAGTTGTTTTTCATATAATGAAAGTGCTTCATAAGGTAAACTGTAGCTTTCATTCTTCGATTTTTCCTTCATAAAATAGGGTTGAATTGCTGTTTTCTTAGTAAAATTTTCTTTATAAAAACTTGCACTTTGATCAGCAAGAGTTTTTCCATTGGCGATAACGGCATTTAAAATAGTTCGTTTATAATCGTAAAGAACAAGTACTCCCATTACCGTGATAATGAATAAAAATATTAAAATAAAAGATATTAGAAGTTTCTGCTTTATACTGATCAGCAGGCTTTTTTGTTTTTTCCCTTTGCCGCTTACCTTGTCTTCTTTTCTTTTTTCCAGGTACTCCCTGAAGCTGCCGCTCAGTGTTTTCAGTTTCCTGATGAATAAAATCGCCTGGGCAACATTAAAAATGGAAGCAATGGTAAAAATACCATATACGTATACATCAATTTTAAAAAAATAATCCAGTTTATTCGCATCCTGCAAAATGAAATAAAGTATCGTTCCGATGATTAGGAGGGAATTGAGAAAATTCAAACCTAATCCAATAAAACTTTCCATGCTAAATACAATGGGTACAAGTTTTTTTAGAAACGGGGCCGCTATTTTGAGGACACAGATCAAGGGTATAAGATAAACGACATAAGACAATATAGAGATAATTAGCGAATCCTTGCTAATTAAGCCGAACGTGGTTGAATAAATATTCAAGGGATGAACAATAAACAGGTCTTTTATAATTAAGGGAAGAAAGAACCAGGCTAAAATAATTGCGGAGAACAGTATTTCTATAACATGAAACGCTATTTCCCTACGTTTCGAATACATAAAAGCACCCTTTAAATGGCATTAATATTTATTTAATATTTCCAATTTCATCCTGG
>JAFGKU010000098.1 GCA_016928415.1 Spirochaetales bacterium | reverse complement strand
TTGTATTATTTCTGGGGTAAACTGATTTTTATCCAATCCCTAAGTCATTGTTCTATTTGGATTTAGGGGACAGCGGGAATTACTCATAATTTGCAAAACCATCGGCAATCTAATATAATTTTATCAACACGGTTATCGAGGTGGTCTTATGAAACAGAGATTCCCCTTCGCCTTGTGCGAAGATCCCAAAAGGCTGGCCGGTCTGGGGTTCTGGCAGGAGGAAGTGTATAAAGACATGATGGCCTGCCAGGAAGGAACCATGAGCGCTGAGGCCTTTAAGTCAAAGTACGGAACCCGCGCGGCCATGCTCTGCCTTGACATGACCGGTTTCACCAGGGCGGCCTTGAACACCGATGCCCTGTTCAGTTTCTTCAGGATACTGAACATCCAGAAGGTGTGCACGCCCATTTTCCATGATTTCAAGGCGCGGATCATACACGCGTTTGCCGATAATTTCACCGTGATTTTCGACGATCCCCGCAATGCCGTTGAGGCGGCGATGGAAGTTCACCGGTGCGTTGCCCTGTTCAACGATACGGAACTTGCCGAAGGGGGCCTTGCCCAATGCTGTATCGGGATCGGGTACGGGGATGTATACGCGATTGGCCATGACCGGGCCATGGGAGACGAAATGAACAGGTCCTCTAAACTTGGGGAGGACATCGCCAAGGGGTCGGAGACATTGATCACGGAAAATGTTTTTAATGCGTTAAAAAACATCAAAGACTACAGGTTTTTCCTGCAGATGCATGACACCATTCCGTTTAAATTTTATTGCGTTCAACGGAGATGAATATAATACGGCATACCTATAGAACGTTACGGGATTCTTTCGCCGCTCCAGTCCTCCATCCAGTTATCGTCCGTGCCGTAACACCACCGCCCGTCCATGTCATTGCCGCCGGCATAAGAAAATTCCACTTTACCCGAATCCTCGGGACCCTTGAACGTTGGCGGTAAACTCCAGGTGCCCGACAGAACACAGTTTTCACTGTCGATGGTCCCCGATATCTTTCCCTTTCCCCGGGGATGTTCGATTGTCCCTGATACGGTGCCGTCTTTATTCACCTTGAGTTTCATTGTTCCGTAAGTTGTTTTAAAAGCCGATGAGAAAAACGTTTCCGCATTGACGGCTTTCCGGATGGTGACGCTGCGCGTCTTTGTATTTTTGACGATATAATCTTTTTCCGTCTTATAGAGTTGGGTCGCCCTTACCAGTACCCTGCCCCAGTACCGGTCGAATTTATCTATTCTGACCTTCTGATGAAACCCGGGTGCGTGTATAAATTGCTTGTTGCCTATATATATTCCTATATGCCCGATGCCTTTCCCGTAGGGATTGAAGAAAACAAAATCACCCGGTTTTAATTTCTTCAGGCTTACCTTTTGATACTTGAGATATTTTTTCATGCTCAATAAAGGCCGGCTGGGAATCAGTCCCCTTAACACGCAATTGACCAATCCGGTGCAGTCCACTCCCTTGCGGTTTTTCCCGCCCCATTTGTAAGGGACCCCGATGTATGTTTTGGCTTCGGCAACGATCCTGTTACGAAGGTTTTTTGATTTGGAATCCTTGTCAACCTTTTCGGGCTCCTTGGGAAGATCTTCCATGACCAGTTCGTTGTTTTTTTCGGATTTTAGAGCTGCAGAACGGGCCAGGCGTAATCCCAGATCTTTTGATTTGTGCGCCGCATAATTTTTAGTCCGGAATATATTCAGGCAATTTGTATCGTAACTTGAAAAACTTCCGCCCCTCATTACCCTGAAGGCGGGGCCGAAGTAGGCCCATGACCTGCTACCCGGATATTTCTCGTATGTGCTGTAGCACCATTCATATACATTACCGGTTAAATCATATATACCCAGTTTGTTGGCTTTCTTTTTACCTGCGGGATGAGTGGTCTCTTCGGAATTCGCTACATTCCATCCCACATCCTTACTTTTATTGCTTCCGCTGAATTTGTATTTTCCCTTTGATTTTCCCTCGCGGGCCGCGTATTCCCATTCCTCTTCGGATAAAAGCCTGTATCCGTCCGCCGCCGGGTCCGTTGTTATCAGGTATTTTTTCGTATCGTTTGGATTGGTGTTGTTCGGGTCCGTATCCTTGTCGTTTATGATGTAATAGGGTTTTAGGTTTTCCCTGACGCTTTTTTTGTTGCAGAAGACAAGGCAGTCGTAGAAATCCACGGATTCGACCGGGTTTAAGTCATTATCCTGGAAGAAGGAAGGGTTCGTGCCCATGATCTCTGTCCATTCCTTCTGAGTGACCTCGTATTTGGCTATCCAGAAATCTTTTACGGTCACATTGTGCGGCGGGGAATAATCCTCACCTGAAAAATCCGATTTTTCCCCCATCATGAATTTGCCGCCGCGGACTAAAACCATATCGGATGATGGTTCGTTGTTTTCGGCAAATAAGGGTAAGACAGCTGTAATGATTAAAAAAAAGACAAATATTGATGGAATCAGTTTTCGCATGGTTGACTCCTCCCATAGATAAAGTATAGGGCAATTTCGCGATAATTCAAGAAAACCTGATTATTGACTGGTCATTAATAACCTGTATTTTAAACCCCTTGAAAAATAGATCTTTTTTACTACAATTAATTTTATA
>JAFGKU010000097.1 GCA_016928415.1 Spirochaetales bacterium | reverse complement strand
TTCCAATAAGACGACCCTCCCCCATCTATTCCGGTTCTGAACCGGATGCAATGGACGGTATAATAAAACAGATTTTTCATCAACTGGTAAATTCTTCTGACTAAAAGGGATCAAATTCCTTATTAGTCTTGACTTTTCGGGAATAGAAGGTATAATAGTCAGTATGGACAGGTTTATCAGAGAACAAATTATAAAAGATTCATCAAAAAAAATAATACTCATCACGGGACCGAGGCAAAGCGGTAAGACATTTCTTTCCAAGATGCTCTCTGACAATTATGATTACTTGAATTATGATTCACCGGAACACAGATTAATACTTAAAGAAAAAAACTGGGACAGAAAAAAGGAGATACTCATACTCGATGAAATTCACAAAATGAAAAACTGGAAGACTTGGGTTAAAGGATTATACGACGTTGAAGGGGTTCCTCCGGCAATCATAATAACCGGGAGTGCCAAGCTGGATACAATACGTAAAATGGGGGATTCCCTGGCCGGAAGATATTTTCTTTTCAGGCTGCATCCCTTTGATATCAAAGAGACACAGCATGAAATTGCACCTAAGGATGCTTTTAACAGGCTGTTGTCAGTTGGCGGCTTTCCGGAACCATTTCTGGAAAACAACACTCCCTTTTACGACAGGTGGAAAAAAAGCCACCTGGACATAATATTAAGACAGGATCTTTTAGACCTGGAAAGTGTCAGAAGTATCCAGGCTATCGAGACCCTCATCGAACTTCTTAAACACCATGTCGGCTCTTCCGTCTCTTACGCCAGTCTGTCCCGTGACCTGGAATATGATCCGAAAACAGTCAAACGATGGCTGACAATTCTGGAAAATTTGTACATTATATTTCCGGTACGTCCGTATGCGAAAAATATATCCCGTTCCCTACTTAAAGAACCCAAATATTATTTCTACGATTCGGGTCAGGTACAGGGTGATCCCGGGGTAAAACTGGAAAACATTGTTGCCTGTGCATTATTGAAAGAAATCCATTACCTTGAAGACTGCCGGGGTATATCCGGTTCCCTCAGGTACTTGAGGACAAAAGACGGTAAAGAAATCGATTTTGTTGCCTTTATTGGTGATGAGGTGTATCTGATTGAGGTTAAATATTCAGATGATTCTTTGAGCCGGAACTTTAAATATTTCGAGAATTTCTTTCCAAACGCGAAGAAATTTCAGCTTGTCCGGAATATTGATAGAGAGAAAACCTACCCAGACGGAACGGAAATATGTAATGTAATACCGTGGCTGACCAGGATAACTACGAAATAATTTTTAATAACTTTAGCAGAATCCATGTTATAATACTTGTTAAGACCATTACAAATGTGTATAATTAAAATCATGTTAGTTGATTTCTAAATCAAACTAACCTCTTGGGGGAAAGCAATAGGATGTCTCATTCAAATCAGGAGACATTTCATAGAGTGATACCTCCAATAAATACCAAGGGAGGTGATAATTCATATTAAAAATAAAAACACATGGTTTAATTTAACAGGATTTAAGAAATATAAGGAGAAAAACATGAAAAAATTATTAAATTGGAAGGTTATTTTTATTGGCATCTGCCTGATTTTCCTTGTTGCCGTTAATGCTGATGCCAGAAGGCGGACAACTTCAACATCCACACCGACACCTGCTACCGCCAATACAGCGACGCCAATCGCAGCAAATACCAATACACCCGCCCCTACCTCGGCAAATACCGCCACACCGGTACCTACCACTGCTCAATCAACACCTACACCCGTTCCCGCAGCAACAGCCACACCGGTTTCCGGGGGAACGGAATGGGTATGTGGAGTTTATTATGCGGCAGGCACAGTAGTAACCTATCTGGGGAATACTTATGTGGCATTGGTAAGTCATACTGCATACTGCGGTGCAAACTGGAATCCTGCTGACACGCCGACATTATGGACCTTATCCAGCGGCGGCGGCGGCGGCACCGTTGCCACGAACACTCCCACACCTTCATCCCCGCCCGCAAACACATCGACCCCGGCCCAGTCCACGGCCACACCGACAAGAACCCCCACACCGGGATCCGTCCCGAATACCGGGCTGCCCAAACGGATCATGGTCGGCTACTGGCATACATGGAACAGCGGTAATCCGTTCATTCCGCTGGCACAGGTGAACTCGAACTGGGACGTCATCAATATCGCTTTTGCCGTACCGGCATCCGCGGGAAGCACAAACGGTCAAATGACCTTCTCCATTGCTTCCGGAGATGCCTCCTACGGGGACGCGGAATTCCGAGCCGACATCCGGACAATGCAGAGCAGGGGCAAAAAAATCGTATTATCCATAGGCGGATACGAGGGTTATTTCTCCCTCACCTCCTCGAGCGCCGTCTCCACATTCGTGAACGGCATCAAGGGTTTCATCAGTTCGTACGGGTTTAACGGCATCGACATAGATCTGGAACAATCTTCCGTCCAGTTCAACCCCGGTGCGGACCCCAATTTCCAGAGCCCCACATCTCCCAAGGTCGTGAACATGATTTCGGCCATCAGCCAGATCGTCAATTCCTACAGCTCGGATTTTATCCTGTCCTGGGCACCTGAAACGTTCTACTTCCAGTTGGGTTACCAGTTCTACGGAGGACTGAACGCAGCCGTTGACTCAAGGGCAGGTGTCTGGATTCCCATGATCCACGCCCTGCGAAGCAGAACAACATACGTACATGCGCAATTGTATAATTCGGGCGCCATACTCGGCACGGACGGCGTCTATTACACAATGGGCAATTCAGCCGCTGTTGTAGCCATGTGCAACATGGTCATCACGGGATTCAATGTAAACCAGAATTCCAGCTATTTCTTCCCCGGGTTGCGGGCAGACCAGGTCGTGATCGGCGTTCCAGCCTCCGCAAGCGCGGCAGGCAGCGGCCAGATCTCCAATTCAGCGCTTCAATCCGCCTTTTCGACAATCAACAACGCTCATCCCGGACTGCGCGGTATAATGGCCTGGTCCATCAACTGGGACAGCTTCCAGAACAACAACTCATTTGTCATCAGCAACAGGGCTTACCTGAATACATTGCCGTAACGTAGCGGCCTAACCTGTTTTGAACAAAGCCCCGGTTTTAACAGCCGGGGCTTTTTTGTAAGTACTGCCATGAACATTGTTGAAACCTGAATAATCCAATCATTTTGTGTTAAATTTCCATTAATTCCGGACCATTAATTCATTAATATGTATTTCAACAATGGTCGTGGCAGAAAAAAAATCCAAAACAATCACAAATTTGTAAAAAAACTTGATGCATGTATAAAATTGGGATATGATTGAGAATATTAATTGTAAATAATCTCAAAGAGGAATCAAGAAATGATTAAAAAATGTGTAATCCTGTTTTTACTCATCTTTTACGGTATGGCACTTTTTAGTCAGGAAGCAAAGCCGACTCTCGCCATCCTTAATGTAAAGGGTGAAGGGGTGGAAAAATCCAAAACAGAGCTCATATTCGAGTACATCGTGGATATGGTGAACCGCACGGGCGGATTTACCCTGGTGGAACGGAAGGAACTTGACAAGGCGCTGGAGGAACTTGAACTTTCCCTGTCTTCCATTGTCGATGAAAAAACGGCGGTTCAGGTGGGAAGAATATCCGGTGCAGCTTATATACTTCTTCCATCCCTCATTCTCGAAGAGAAAACATATTACCTTTCCATGCGCATCATTTCCGTCCAGACGGCCAATGTCGTCCGCACTTCCATTAAAGACACCGATTCATTTAAAAATATTGAGAGTCTGACCAAAGAAGCGGTTGAATACCTGCTGGACTTTGATTTCAATTCGCTATACGGAGAGGGACATGCCATCATCAGAAATTTTATATCTACCGGCGCAGGATTCGGGGTTAATTTTCCTCTTGGAGATATCGCCCAGGTTTGGGGCATAGGCACATCACCGCTTGTCTACGGGGCGTATAACATGACCTTCGAATGGGGTATCCTGGGATTCGGTGCTGTCACGGGTGCCGTCATCCTGTTCGAAAATCCGCTCATTGCCTACCAATTCGACACCCTCGCCATTCCTCTTGCCGCTATAGTGCGCTATGAAACCAATTTTGATACACCTCTTTTCGGATTCGGCGAACTCTGCGCCGGTATCACCGTACTTACAGTAAACTACAAGGGCAGCTACGGAATAACCCAGACCCCGGCACTCAAGCCACTTGTTTCAGCCGGCATCGGCGCTGGATACCGCATAACGCCCAACTTTAACATTTCCCTCTCGGGAACCTGCAACCTGATAATCATGGACAGCGCCACGTATATCGACATTACCCCGGCTATACGCGCCGGCTTTTACTTTTAAATGTTTTAAAGGGAGACTTCGGATATGAAAAACATTATGAAAACTATTGCTATTATCATTGTTGCTTTGTCAGCTTTACTGTTATTCTCCTGCAACCCGTTTAATCCCTTTCAGTTAGCAGGATTGAAGAATCCGCTTGCTTTTGTTGTGAATTACGGGATCAACAAGGTTTCATCTTTTACAATTTTAGATAATGGAACACTTATTGGAAATTCAAGCCGAGATTTTGATACAAAAACAAGTCCGTACCTGTCAGCAGTAACCCCTAATGGATCTTTTCTATACGTTACTAATAGTGTTTCAAACAACATATCCGCTTATTCAATAGGTCCATACGGAGATCTTTCAGCTATCCAGAATCCACCCATTGCTACCGGTTCTCTTCCCGCCGGCATTACTATTACGGCCAATGGATCTTATCTTTATGTTACAAATGAATTAGACGATACTGTTTCCGCATATTCTATCGGTGAGAATGGTGTATTAACAGAAATATCCGGCTCTCCATATAGCACTGGGGATTATCCATTCAGGGTTGCCGCTACTCCCAATAATTCTTATCTATACGTTGGAAATTTTTATGGAGATACTATTACGGAATTTACAATCCTATCGGGAGGTGGACTTTCATATTTAGGTACGAGTACGGCTATTCCTAATGCAGCCGGAACTTTTGCAGGAATGGCTATTGCTCCTAATGGCCTTTTCCTTTATGCAACCAGCAATGCCGACAATAATGTTAGGTTCTTTACAATAAATCCCTCAACAGGTGCACTTTCTTTATCGGGTACTGCTTATAATACAGGCAACGCTCCCATTGGCATGGTTATAACGCCTAATGGCTCTTATCTGTATGCTGTAAATAATGGTGTCGGCCCCAGCTACGCTGGTAGTGTTTCTGCCTTTTCTATAGGTGTGACCGGAGCGCTTACATCAATCTCAACTTATAATGTCGGTACAGCACCTCGAGAAATTACCGTAAGCTCGGACGGCGCTTTTCTGTATGTTGCCAATACCGGTGGAAACAATGTATCCGCTTTCTCCATAGGATCAAACGGAACACTTACGGAAATCCCGGATTCTCCTTATGCAACCGGAACGGGACCGCGGGGAATTGTGACTGTAACTAGATAATAATTTTACATAATAAGGATTTAGAAAATACAAACAAGCTAAAAGCAGTCATTCCCTGTCACCTACCCTCTCCCAAAGTTTTCCGTGACGCGCCTTTCTGCTTAGCGGGCGGAGAAGGAAGCAGGGCGGCATCTGAGCGCAAGATCGCTCCTGCGATCCGGGTCCTGTGCGAAGGCAAGCGAAGTAGAGCCGTGCTTCCTTCGCAGCCCGTGTAAAGGCATAGAAAGTCACGTCACATGAAATCCAGTTTCAATTTTAGCTTGTGTTTTCAACCATTGCATTGTATAATTAATATATATGTTAGTTGGTTTT
The DNA here is from genome assembly GCA_016928415.1 of Spirochaetales bacterium. Taxonomy (GTDB): domain Bacteria; phylum Spirochaetota; class Spirochaetia; order SZUA-6; family JAFGRV01; genus JAFGKU01. Next base: position 63,256 of record JAFGKU010000097.1, on the reverse strand, counting down.
TGCAATCAACCAACAAAATGTGTTTAAAAACTCTATTTTGGAGGTAAAAACCAAAATAACATTTAGGGAAAAAACTAAAGGAGAAAAAAATGATTATCACAAAAAGGAAAAAACTACTCGTTTTATTTATTGTCTTCAGCTTGGCTTTTGCTTCTTTCATTAATGCTGCGGAATGGGTATGCGGCGTAACCTATACGGCCGGTACCGTTGTGACCTACCTGGGAAGCAGCTACGAAGCCATAATCACCCACACCGCCTGGTGCGGGGCAAACTGGAATCCGGCAGACACACCGACTTTATGGAAACCTGTCAGCGGGGTTACGGTAGCCCCAACAGCCACATCGACAGCCACACCCACAAATACCGCGGCGGCAACAGCGACCGCCACAAATACCATGGCGGCCACAGCCACAGGAACAAATACCAATGCGGCCACAGCAACCCCAACACGGACATCAACACCTACCCCATCATCGCCTGCAACTCTCCAGGATATCACTAACCTGGCGGGCACGATCACCGCCCAGTACTATGACTCACCTGCGAACGAAGAAATTGATAAATTAATTGACAACACCACTTCCACAAAATACCTGACCTTCCATGCATCCGGCTGGGTACAGTTCCAGGGACCAAGCGCCGTAGTCACTCAGTATACCATTTCCTCGGCCAATGACGCGGCCGAGAGGGACCCTTATACCTGGACACTTCAAGGTTCCACCAACGGTTCCACATGGGTTACCCTCGATTCACGGTCGGGAGAGGATTTTCCCAACAGGTTCCAGACCAGGACATTCTCTTTCAGTAACGGCACCTCATATTCCTATTACAGGCTGAACATGACAAATAATTCGGGCACCATATTGCAGCTGTCCGAATGGGAAATCTTCGGAACCACAGGCACCACGAATACGGCCACCCCAACGCGGACATCAACGCCCTCACCCACCAGTCCGTCCTACACATCGACACCGACGACCCCGGTAAACCTTCAGGACATCACCAATTTAACGGGAACAGTGAGCGCACAATACTATGATTCACCTACGAACGAAGAAATTGATAAATTGATCGACAATTCGACATCTACAAAATATTTAACTTTCCATGCATCAGGTTGGGTACAGTTCGCAGGATCAAATGCCGTAGTCACTCAGTATACCATCTCTTCTGCCAATGATGCGGCGGAAAGGGACCCGTACACATGGACCCTGCAGGGTTCCACCAACGGCTCTACATGGATTACACTTGATTCCCGATCGGGAGAGGATTTTCCCAACAGGTTCCAGACCAGGACATTCTCTTTCAATAACGGCAACTCTTATTCCTATTACAGGCTGAACATGACAAACAACTCGGGCACCATACTGCAGTTGTCCGAATGGGAAATTTTCGGGGTCGTAAATAACACGGCCACGGCAACACCCACGCAGCAACAGGCTACATCTACATCAACGCCAACCAGGACGCCCACTCCCGTCCAGGCCACGGCAACCGCGACAAGGACCCCTACGGCTACCCCCGTCCCCACCATTCCCAACACGGGACTGCCCAAACGCATCATGGTGGGGTACTGGCATACATGGGACAGCGGTAATCCGTTTATACCGCTGGCACAGGTCAATTCGAACTGGGACGTCATCAACATCGCCTTTGCCGTACCGGTTTCAGCCGGAAGCACGAATGGCCAGATGACCTTCTCCATCTCCTCCGGGGATGCGTCATACGGTGACGCGGAATTCAGGGCGGATATCCGGACCATGCAGAGCAGGGGCAAAAAAATCGTGCTGTCCATAGGCGGATACGAAGGTTATTTCTCGCTCACATCATCAAGCGCCGTATCGACATTCGTCAATGCGATAAAAGGTTACATCAGCTCATACGGGTTTGACGGTATCGACATCGATCTGGAACAGTCATCCGTCCAGTTCAATTCCGGTGCGGACCCCGATTTCGCGAATCCCACCTCTCCCAAGGTCGTAAACATGATTTCGGCCATCAGCCAGATCGTCAATTCCTACAGTTCCAACTTTATCCTGTCCTGGGCGCCGGAAACATTCTATCTCCAGTTAGGCTATCAATACTACGGCGGTTTGAATCCTTATGTTGATACCAGGGCCGGTGTCTGGATTCCCATGATCCATGCCTTAAGAAGCAGAACAACCTATGTCCATGCGCAATTGTACAATTCAGGCGCCATTCTCGGAACGGACGGCCAGTACTACACAATGGGGAACGCCGCTTCCATCGTGGCGATGTGTAAGATGGTGATCACGGGATTCAACGTGAACCAGGACGCCAGCCATTTCTTCCCCGGATTGCGTGCGGATCAGGTAGTGATCGGCGTACCCGCTTCGGCAAGCGCGGCGGGCAGCGGACAGGTCTCCAATTCGGAACTGCAGTCCGCATTCACGACAATCAATAATTCGTATTCAGGATTGCGCGGTATCATGGCCTGGTCCATAAACTGGGACAGCTACCAGAACAACAATTCATTTGTTATAAGCAACAGGGCTTACCTGAATACATTGCCGTAAAAAAGCGGAATTATTTACCGTTAAAATTACAGGCTCCGGTACACAGTGCCGGAGCCTTTTTTATGCCCAATTTCGATCATAAAAATGTTGCATAAATACTAAGGATTATTTAATATTTTATATTGAACCCGCAATTTATTGGGACTTGAAACAGGTGCAAAAAATATGGACAAAAAAATAACAGAATCCGCTGATCTGCTTAAAATATTAATGGAAAACACCACTGATTATATCATGATAGCGGATGAAAACGGATTCCCCATCGCTTTCAACACTGCCTATGCCATGGCCATGAAACAGGCGCTCGGTATAGACATGAAACCGGGAATCAAACCGCATAAGCTGCTCCCCGACAAGGAAGGTATCGCCTTTTGGGACAATCTGCACAGGCGCGTGCTTGATGGAGAAAAATTCACCGAGGAATGGACACAAAGTTTCGGTGAAAACAATGAAAGGCATATAATATTCTCCTTTAACCCGGTCATCCGCGAGGGAAAAGTCATCGGCTTTTGTGAATTATCCAGGGATATTACGGAATTGAAAAATGTCGAAAAATCCCTTCGCGAAAGCGAACGGACCCTCCTGGAATCTCAGGCCGTAGCCCAGACAGGCAGCTATGTACTGGATATTGAATCAGGGTACTGGAAAAGCTCCAAAGTGCTTGATGAAATTTTCGGGATAACGGATGAGTATCCCAAAAATGTTGAAGGATGGGTCTCCCTGATTCAGGATGACTGGAAAGAGATAATGGTTGATTACCTGAGTATTCAGGTTGTAAAGAAAAGACAACCCTTTGACAAGCAATACAAAATTATCCGTTTCAATGATAAACAGGAGCGGTGGATTCACGGCCACGGTAAACTTGATTTCGATGCTTCGGGAAATCCCGTGAAAATGATCGGCACCATAAGGGATATTACCGACATCAAGGAAATGGAAACAAAAATGCGCCAGACGGAAAAAATGGAGGCCATTGGACAGCTGGCGGGAGGCATAGCGCATGATTTCAACAATCAACTGGTAGGCATCATGGGATATGCGGAACTGCTCAAGGAAGCGACGGAGGGCAATCCGGAACTGGTGCGTTTTTCGGATAAAATTTTACTGGGGGCAAGGCGGGCGGCGGACCTAACCGCCCAATTGCTCGCTTTTTCCCGTAAGGGTAAATATACTTCGGTGAACGTCGACCTGCACCAGATAATCAGGGAGGTGATCAATATACTCAGCCACAGCCTTGATAAAAAAATTAGAATCAAGCCAATGCTGAATGCCGGCAAACATACCACGGTTGGAGACCCGACCCAGCTACAAAACTCGGTACTTAACCTGGCATTAAACGCAAGGGATTCCATGCCGGACGGCGGAGAACTTACTTTCTCCACATCCAATGTCCATCTGGATGAGAGCTTCTGCTCGAAGTCGTTATTCAATATCGAACCAGGGGATTATATCCGGATAGGCGTCGATGATACGGGATCCGGCATGGAAGAAAACCTCTTGAAACATATTTTCGAGCCTTTTTTTACGACAAAGGGGCCGGGCAAAGGAACGGGCCTCGGCCTGGCCGCCGTTTACGGCACGGTAAAAACCCACAAAGGCTGCATCGAGGTATCCAGCAGAATCAATGCCGGGACAAGTTTCGGTATATACTTTCCCATCAGACGAGACGCAGACAAGATTACCCCGGAGAGTATGATAATAAAGGGAACGGACAAACCAAATAAAAATCCCGTCCATGTACTGGTCATTGAGGATGAAGAAGTGGTACGAAACGTGATATCCGAGATGCTCACCAAAATTGGATGCCGGTCTACAATTTTCGCCGACGGCAACATGGCAATCAAATTCTTTGAAAAGAACCAGGAGAACATAGACTGCGTCATCCTGGACATGATAATGCCCGTCATGTCAGGAAAAGAGGTCTATTTGGAATTGAAAAAAATAAATTCCCGTATACCCGTGATTATAGCCTCAGGGTACAGTATTGACAGTGAAATACAGGAACTGCTTCAGATAGGGGTGAAAGGATTTATCCCCAAACCCTTTAAAATTGGCGAATTGTCAAAAAAAATCACCGATTTGATTGCGGAAATAAAAGAATAACGATTATCCTGTAGATCAAGCCACGATTTTTTTGACAACACATCTGTTACGTCCGTTCTTTTTAGCCTCATAAAGGCATTTGTCGGCCTGTTCGATGATTTGCTCTGAGGGGATCGTATCGCCGTTGAGGGTAATGCCGCCGATACTTATGGTCAGGTACAGGTTGGAATCATCATTTACAATGCTCATTGACTCCACCGCTTGCCTTATCCTTTCTGCAATCACACCGTTCTTTTTAAAATCCGCATCCAGGAGCAGCAATATAAACTCATCTCCGCCGTAACGCGCGGCTACGTCCGTTTCACGCACGGCTTTGCTGATAATTTTACCAATTTCCTGCAGGATCATGTCGCCCGTCTGGTGGCCGTAAGCATCATTGTAATTCTTGAAAAAATCGACATCCATCATCAGAACAGAAAACGTGTCACCGTACCGTTCTGTTTTTTTAAGTTGCAGTTCAAGCTGACTGTTAAAGTAACGGGAATTAAATAACCCGGTCAGGCTGTCCCGTGTGGCCAGAACTTCTATTTCCCCGTAAAGCTGCGCGTTTTCAATGGCCACGCTTGCCTGCTGGAGCAGGACATCGAGCGATTGGGAATCCGATTCACTGATCGGCTGGCGGCAGACAAAATTATCCACTATAAAAAAGCCGATTATCTTCTGTTTGACCTTCAGCTGCGTGACCCTGATCAAATCCCTGTATAGGCTGGTTCCGGGAAAAACCGCATCGAGTTCGGCCTGAAAGAAATTCAGCACGGAATTGTCTTCCTTCATCAATGGAAATTCCTGGTTCTCAATACCGGTCAGCCCGGAAAGCAATTCATATCGCAAGGTTCCCCTGATTACACCTTCCCCCGCATCAACAAGGTAAAGGCGGGCCCTGTCGATGGAAAGGAGTTTAACCGCGTGCATGATCAGCAAGGAAAGGATCCTATCTATGTCAAAGGTGCCTATGATCTCTGAAATGATGGAGGAAAACCGCGTCACAGTCTGGCTTCCACGGTCAGCTTCAACCGGGACGGACCTGTTGGCGAGGCATGTCCCGAGGATTCGGCATATCTGGCTGAAATAATTGATGGTCTCATCGTCAAATACGATTTTACCGGATTCCAGCTGCAAACGGTCACTCTCGCTTATTTCGTCTCTTCGCTGCAGATAGGCAATGTCCTCCACTTCCTCGTTTGCCGCGTGCATGATTCCCAGTTCCCTGTTTTTTGCCGATACTTTCAGCCAAAGATTGCCGTCATCACCGATGGCGTATGAGGATTCGGTGGACTGAATATCTCGGAATAAGTGATCGGGTAATTGGCCGCCGTAATAGGACATTTCCCTGATACCGAAACGGTCCATACGTATGAACGAACGAAAAGCCCGGGAATGATCGTCAGAGAAATAATAAACCAGGACAATAAACGGAAAATCGTTGTAGATCATCCTCAGGGATTCCTTTATTGCCGCACTATCCGTGTTTGAGTAATTGAAACAGGTGATGATGCCGTTAATGGTGTTTAAAAGCCGGTCCCCGTTCATATCAATGGATGTCTCCCGTTCATTGCCTTATGATATAGCGGATCTGCCTGGATACGGTTTCCAGTTCATCCACCAGGATTGATTTTGTATAGCTTCCCGTATTCACATACCGCATGACGTTGGCGCAGAATCCGCTGATCAGGCCCTCTATCGTCGGCCAGAGATGATGGGATGGGAACATGTGGGCCTTTTCCAGAGATTCCGTTAAAACCTGCTTGCCGCTCTTCCAGACGTGGCACACTTCGTCGAAGGCGGAAATGAGGCAGGGTACAAACCCCGTCCACAGGGTCAGGCTGTATTGGGTTTCCTTCCTGAGCAGGAAACGGAGAAACTCGATCGCCATATCCCTGTTCTGCGTGTAATTCATGACGGCAAGGCAGCTGCCTCCGGCAAACACATACGACGCGGCCGGTCCGGCCGGCAGGCTGGCAACAGCGTATTCCCCGGCAATCCTGGCATTGTACCTGTCCGAATCCTTTTTGAAAAACATAATGGCAGGCCCCAGTTCACCGCTGCAGAAAACATGCCTGGGATCGTTGAAAAACAGGCCCAGCCTTTTCGAGTCGAGTACGTTCTCCTGTTTACCCTCGAATTCATGGATAAGACTGAAATAATAGTCCATTCCCGCCACAGACGGCTCGGAATCCAGAAGGATATCCGTTCCGTCCTCCGTAAAAAAGTCCCCGCCGAAATTCCAGATCCAGGGGGATAGATCGTGGAGAATCAGGATGCCGATAGAACGCACGCAATTCAATGCCCTGAAAGATTTCTGGGCCAAGCGGCAGGCTTCCATGAATCCCAAATGGTCTTTCAGAAGGTCCGGGTTAATGCCGGCGGCATCCATGGCCTTCCGGTAGATGTTCAAACCCCGGATATCAAGAAACCATGGTACGGCCAGGAGACGGTTTTCGTTCGCCGGCCGGCATACGGAAAGGGCCACGGAAGCGAAATTCTTTTCATTGACATCCTTGAATTCGTCGTTTAAATCCATGAAGCTGTCAAATTGGAGTAACGGCCGGAACCAGGTGCTGCCTATCTGAATGATATCCGGACCCGATTTTTCCTTGATGCATTGGATGATCCTGCCCGAGGCCATGTGCCAGGGTATGTATTCGATGTCAATTTCAATGTCAGGATATATTTTCCGGAAATTCGTCGTTTCCTCATTGAAAAAACGATTAATATTGGATTGGTCCTGCATAATAAGCAGCCTGAGGATTTTGTTCATGTCTTAATATATATGATAGGGGATTTTGGGTTTGATTTCAACCGCAGATTTACGCGGACAGGAGCGGATCCCTGCGCACGGGCCCACGCCCGCGGATTCTTGCCTAGGGAAACCGGTAGTTAAGTGAGATAAACACGCACTTACGTTCTGGAAGTTTTTGGCCCCTATGGGTGTTTGGGAGAGTCAGTTGGATAACAAATCGAAAAACTTGGGGAAAAACGTATTATCCCTACGGGTTCCACAAGAAATAAACCTCCTGCCTGTTTCTTCCATTGTACACCACTCCTCGGACCTGTAAAGGCCAAGCCCCTCCTTCGTCGGGGTTCAGCTTCGCTGAAGCCTTGACAGGTCCTCCGGCGCGGTTGTCCTGTCAAAAGTAAAACAGGAGGTTTATATGGTATCTCGTATTATTCATTTACCGTATAGATTTTCCAAAAATTTTTTACAGTTGGCCCATCCGCGGCCATCTGAATTTAATCCGCGTAGCTCCCTGGAGCATCCGCGGCAGGAGGTGTATATGTCCAAGCTTATTTATCAAGAATTGTCTAACAAGATTTTGAAGTGTGCGTTTAAGGTGCATCGGGAAATGGGGGCCGGATTACTTGAATCGGTTCATGAGGCGCAACTTCTTAATTACTTAAAGCTTACCCGTTTGCCTGTTGGTTACCTGTTCAATTTTAATGGTATTCACCTGGCATGGAAGCGTTTTGTCAACACTAAAGGGTACCCATAGAGTGCCCATTTATTGCTGAATTTAAACGATATTGGAAGCTTTGACAAAATATTTTTCCAGTATGTATTGATTTCTTACCAATTTTGAACTATAATTGAACCATAGTGGTTAATTATGGTTCAAGGAGGGCTTATGAGTTCCATTACAATACATAATCTGGACGGCGATCTGGAAATGTCCCTGCGGCGAAAAGCGCAGGAAAACCACGAAAGCCTGAACAAAACAATCCAGAAATTGCTGCGTCAGTCCCTCGGATTGTCCAAAAAATCCGATGACTGCAAGGACGATTTCAGGGATTTATTCGGTAAATGGTCAAAAAAAGATCTTCAGGACTTTGAAAAGGCCGTAAAGGATTTCGAACAAATCGACGAACAGGATTGGAAATGAAAAAGATCCTTTTGGACACCAATGCGTACAGCCAATTCATGGCGGGTAATCAGGAGGTTTTTGAAATCATTGGCGGAAGCGATGCCGTATATCTGTCAATATTCGTACTCGCCGAATTGCTTTATGGATTTAAATTCGGCAGGAAACAGAAAGAAAACCTTCATGAGTTGAAGGTATTTTACTCGAAGCCCAGGGTCAAAATCATAGAGGCCGGATCCGAGACGGCGGAGATATATGCCGGTATAAAACTGGAACTCAGAAAAAGCGGGAATCCCATCCCGAACAATGATATATGGATTGCCGCGCATGCCATCGAGACGGGTTCCATTCTCGTGACAAACGATGCTCATTTTAAACATGTTAGAGGAATGAGGAAAATAAATTTTTAATATATCGCCGCATCCTTTTGCAGCAGCTTAGGAAGCCGAATTGCTGATGCTTTAACTACTGAAAGGTATACATTCAGAATCCGCGGCCGTTTAAGGTACTGACCTTACCCCACAATGCTCTACCCGCTATCTCAGGGAAGAATACTCCCGTTTCTTATTGATTAACAACCTGAATCCTTTACATAACCTCTGTGCTCTCGTACCATTACGCTAGTCCCAAAATCAATAACGATTTTATCTCAGTGCAATCTCTCAATAAAAAACCCCTGCCGTATGGACAGGGATTAAAAATTTAATGCTATTAATTATTACTGTGTGTTTTTGATGATAAATCTATACGGACCAACCTCTCTTATTTGTACATTTCCATCATAAAAAATACTGGCACCTAATTCATTAGCAGTTAATTCTACCATAATGGTTTTATTGCTTCCAGTCGAGGGAGATAAATCCACCCCAGTACAGGGTAAATTATAATCACTGAAAGTAAACATAACATCAACGAGAGTGGGAGCGACAGGAGCCGGTACATTCTTAAATTCAACTACTGTAGTAGTACCAGCTTCAATATATTTATTTGAAGGAATGAGTCTATCACTCAAAATATTGAAATTGTCAGAACTATCTAAAAAACGTATCTGAAAAATATTAGGTCCTAAATTATTATCGATTGATAAAATTCTTTGAACCCCGGAACTTGTTTCACCGGTTCCGGTATAATTTTGTACATACGGAGTGCCATAAGGTGTAATCGGCTCAATAGTAATGACACATCCACCTATCAACGACAATATGGCCACTGCGGCACCAATTAATAATATTTTTTTCATTAAAACCTCCTTAAGCCAAAAAAATAACATCTATTTACCTGATGAAAAAAATTGTTAAACCAATCTTTACTCCACATCTAATGTCAGACGTGGTGTTATCTTATAAACCTGTCCCCCTTCAAAATTGAAAGATGCTTCAACGGATAAACCGCCGGAAAGGATGCGTATTTTGTGTACACCACTCTCTAAGTCAAAGTCGAGTTTATTGACATACCGTTTACCGTCGATGTAAATGTAAACCTGCCTTATGGCATTCTTCCGATTATCCAATATGTCTTTTGGTATGATTATTTTCAGTTGAGCCAGTGAGGACCGCAACTCGGCATTGATCCTCATATCATGGTCAAGTCGGATAACCTGTTCAAAATCCGCAAAATTTTTATAGCTTACCCTGATCTGGTAATCCCCTGCTGCAAGATTAAGAGATACAGGTGTCTTACCAGAATCATGACCGTTAATATAAAGTCGGGCACCCTTTACATTCGCCGTCACCTGCAAAGTGTAATATTTGACGCTTTCTTCTAGTGTAATATTAAAATTTGAATCTGCAGAAATCGCAATCCTCTCATTATAATCCGTATAGCCCGGTGCCGTTACACGCAGGTTATATGTCCCTACCGGAATGAGCATTGTAAAGGGTGTTCTGCCCCTTTGGACATTGTCAATAAATACAGTAGCACCTCTGATATTTGCATCAATTCTTAACTTAAACTGTGTAAAAACTCCGCTTGTCGGTTCAATGGGAACCGGTGTATTAATAGCTTCGCCTGATTTTTTCATATTATACTTATAAGAAGTTTTCCTGGTAACATTAATTCTTACATTATAATCCTGGAATCCGGCTTTTGAGAGTCTTAAATTATGTGCGCCTCTACTTAAACTGAGTGAGATAGGGGTCTGTCCTACAAATTTGCCATCAATATAAACATCAGCATCTGTTACATTAGCTTCTATTCTGACTATATAATCGATTGCAAACAAACCCGTCGAACACAATAAAAATAAAACCAGTATTGAAAAAAATATCTTCGTTTTGCTCATATTTCTCTCCATAATCATAATTTCCTTTCTTCTAACTATATAACTTAAACAAAAAAAATCCACATAAGTGACACTTTTTTTGGGATTTAGGCAGGGAAGCGTATTTGAACAAAAAAACCTGAAAAATGAAAGAAAAGCTGATTTTTAACAGCAATCCAGAGAAATATGGTAAATTCAATCCTATTTCCATTAAATTTACTCCGAAATTTTACCCATGAGGGTAAAATTCTTGCCATTTTTTTACCCTATAGGGTAAAATTCAAGATATGAAGACACGCTATTTAACATCCAATATTACCTCGGATCTAAAGCAGAAAATGGTATTTATCGGAGGTCCGCGCCAGGTCGGTAAAACAACGTTTTCCAGAATGATAGGGGGGAAAAAAGGCTTCCTACTTTAACTGGGACAACCGTGAACACAGGAAGAATATATTAAAGGCGGCATGGCCGGCTGAAAATAAAATCGTCATTCTTGATGAAATCCATAAATACTCCCGGTGGAAATCTTTTATAAAAGGCGAATATGACGTTAAAAAGGAATACCATAATTTCCTCATTACGGGCAGCGCCAGGCTCGATATGTATAAAAAGGGGGGCGACTCACTTTTCGGACGGTACCATTATTACCGTCTCCATCCTTTCAGTTATGCGGAACTCAATAATTTAAATAACACGATTAAACCAGGAAAGGGGTTGTTTTTCCCAAGGAAGTTCCGTCTAACGATGTTAATGACCGGCTCATGACATACGGCGGTTTCCCGGAACCTTATTTAAAGGCCGATGAACGTGAATGGAGTCAAGGAATCGCTACTGCGATTCAGTGTCCTGTGTGTAGGCCATGGCATAATGCCCGGAAACAACTGCTGTTCCGTGAAGATATACGGGACCTAACGCACATCAGGGACTTAAGTTCCATGGAAATATTGAGTGATATGCTGCCTTCCCGTGCCGGTTCACTGTTATCGTTAAATGCACTTCGGGAAGACCTGGAAGTCACCCATAAATCGGTGGTTTTGTGGCTCAATGTTTTTGAAAACCTGTATTACAGCTACAGGGTGTATCCGTTTAATAATACAAGGATAAAATCCCTTAAAAAGGAAGCCAAGCTGTATTTATGGGACTGGTCGGAAATTGAATCCGAAGGGGCAAAACTGGAGAATATGGTCGCCGGTCACCTGCTTAAAATGTGCCATTTCCTTGTGGATGCCTATGGCCACGAAGTCATGCTTTATTATATCAGGGATACGGAGGGAAGGGAGGTCGATTTTCTGGTTACCTGGAAAGGGAAACCGTGGTTCGCGGTTGAGGTTAAAATGTCCGATGATAAACCGTCCCGGCATTTAATTTACTTTAAGGAGAAACTGGGTATTCCGTTCTGTTATCAGGTTATTAAGAATTATGACAGGCGGGTAGTCACCAGGGATGTCCAACTCGTGTCACTGGATATTTTCCTGAGCGGTCTTGTATAAGTCAAAATTAATATATTCCCATATTCCCGGGATTGATAAATAGTCTAAAATAGATTAGACTAATCTTGATTAAACTAAGGAGAAAATAATGAAATTTGTCAACAGGGAAGAAGAACTTGATTTTCTCGACAAAAAGTGGAATCAAAAGGGAGCCCAGCTTATTATCCTTTACGGAAAAAGAAGGGTGGGAAAAACCGAGCTTTCATTGAAATTTTGCATGGATAAACCCCATATTTATTATCTCAGCGAAATGATCACTCCCCAAAAGCAGGTACTGAAATTTTCGGAAAGCATAGCCGCATACTATCAGGATGAATTTATACCGGAAAGCGGCTTTCGGGACTGGGAACAGGCTTTTAAATATATTTCAGCCAGAAATGAAAAGCTGCTTGTCATTATAGATGAATTTCCTTATTTGGCGGAAACAGATCCCTCCATTCCAACGGCGTTTCAAAAAATTTGGGATCTTCATCTTAAATCATCATCCGTTTTTCTTATACTGCTTGGTTCCAGTATTTCAATGATGGAAAAAACCGTTCTCCATCATAAAGCCCCATTGTATGGAAGGCGGACGGGACAATTACTGGTTAAGCCTTTCTCTTTTAAATCCGTAAAAACCATGTTTCCTGAAAAATCTCTCGAGGAAACTGTTTCCATATACAGTTCCGTGGGGGGGACTCCGCTTTATTTAAACCAGTTTGCCGGTAAAAATTACATTAACTCCGTTAAAAACAGTATCTTCACAAAAGGAGAGCCCCTATATGCCGAAGTGGATTTCCTGCTTCGTGAAGAATTGAAGGAGCCCAGAAACTATTTTGTTATTCTTGAGGCCATTTCCCTGGGAAAACATAAGTTATCGGAAATTATAAATGAGAGCGGTTTGGAAAAAGGTACCGTGTCACGCTATCTTTCAATCCTGGACAGTCTGCATATAACTGAAAAAAAAATACCCGTTACGGAAAAAATACCCGAAAAAAGCAGGAAGGGTCTCTATGTCTTTAGTGATAATTTTTTTGCTTTCTGGTTCAGGTTTGTATTCAGGAACCGTTCATTGCTTGAGCAGGGCCGGATAAATGATGTTCTGGGTATGTTGAAAGAAAACCTGCCCGTATTGAACGGGACCGCGTATGAAAAAATAGCCCGCGAAACAATCAAGAGCTTCAATTCATACAATCCCTCCTTTCCGGAATTTGCTGAAGTCGGCGGCTGGTGGGACAGGAATGAAGAAATTGATGTGGTGGGAATCAACAGAAAAACAAATGCCATAATATTCGGGGAGGCTAAATGGTCAAAAAAGCCCATGGGAACGGATATCTATCGAAAATTGAGAGAAAAGGCAGAACATGTGGAATGGGGGAAGGAAAGGCGATCGGAATATTTTTGTCTTTTCAGCAAATCCGGGTTTACAAAGCAAATGATGGAATTGGCAAAACCGGATAATGTATTTTTATTTGAAGGTGATATATTAATCGGGGACAAATAAAAATGGGTTTAAACCCGTCACCTGATCCAGTTCTCTACTTTTAAACCGGGAATACGGTTGAAATGCCCTGTATTTCCCGTAATCAATTTTTCACATTTTTCCAGGGCCGTGGCGCCTATGATGATGTCCGCGTCGGGAAGCATCTCGTTCCTCGTCTTTAATTCGGCCTTGATAATCCCGAACCTTCTCATGATGTCGATATCGGATTCAATGATTTCCGTGACAAGAAGGAATTCAGTGACCAGATGGCGGTTAACGGCACTGTGACCCGATTTCCCGGCGCCATAAAACAGTTCGCCTGCCGTCATAAAGGATACGGCCACATTTCCCCCGTATTCCCTTCTTCGATTCATTATTTGTCTATTGCCGCGCAGAATTTCAATGCACACATCCGTATCAATAAGGATCATAAATTGACATCCCTGCCCAGGCTCCGGTCTGAATAAATGTCCCGGATAATTTCATCGGTATTCCTTTCATCTTTCCACTCACCGGATAATTTTTCCCAGATCCTTATTTGAGTGGATGAGGTGACGGATTTAACGGTCCTGTTTTTTGTTTCATACAGCAGACCCCTCTCCAGCAATATGAGAATTTCACTGTTTAAACTTCTTCGTTCCATGGCGGAAAGAATTTTAATCTTTTCAATTATATCGTTAGGAATATTACGAATCGTTATATTGAACATTTGCACCTCATAATACAATCATTATGGTTACATAATAGTTACATTTGTTAAAATTGTCAAGGCGAATTCAAATCGTGGATAATATATATGACTTTAATTTACACGCGTGTAATTTAAAGTCATATTTAATTGACACGATATCTGTTTTGAGATATATTAGTAATATGTCTTTATTAAAACGTCAAATTGACCAGTATATCTGGTCTGAGGAACTATCCGGCAACAAAATGATTTTCCTTTCCGGACCGAGACAGATCGGCAAGACATATTATGCAAAGGAAGTGCTGAAAAAAAATCCCGGGGGATATTACAATTGGGATAATCCCGATATTCGAAGCCAGTATATTAAAAATGCTCTTTTTTTTCTCAACGATAAAAAAACCAGCGATTTTCTGGTGGTCATGGATGAGATCCATAAAAGAAAAAAATGGAAAGATATTCTAAAAGGCCTGTATGATACCGTGGAACCCGCATGCAGATTTCTTATTACCGGGAGCGCACGGCTCAATCTTTTCAGAAAATCGGGTGATTCCCTTGTTGGAAGATATACGCATTTTAACATGCTTCCGGTTTCACTTGGCGAATTGCTTGGAAAAAAAATTACGGATGCATGGCTTTTAAACGAATCCGATTGGAAGGACCCCTGGAAAAATTTATTATCACGATTGACGGGTCAAATTACCCTTTCAACAGGTGATTATGAACAACTCTATCATTTCGGAGGTTTTCCCGAACCATTAACCAGGGATTCAGACAGGTTTTTAAACAAGTGGAAGAAAGAATACATTTCATTGATCCTGACCGAAGATTTACGTGAACTGACCCGGATTCATGAAATAGATACGGCGGAAAGAATAATGATGTTTCTTTTCAACCGTGTTGGGAATCCCCTGTCTGTCAAGTCATTGGCTGAAGATGCCGGGACCAGCAGCCCGACTGTCGTCAATCATTTAGCGCAAATGGAAAGGCTATGGTTAATCTGGTCCCTGTATCCCTGGAACAAACGGATCAACAGGGCCGTCAGAAAGGAAAAAAAGGCCTATTTCATCAATTGGATTTATGTGGAGAATCCCGGCCAGAGGTTTGAAAATTTTATCGGTGTGATGCTTTCCCGGTTTTGTCAAATCCTGAACGACAATGGACTGGGGGACGCGGAATTGCGCTATATCCGTAATTACGACGGCAATGAAGCGGATTTTCTTCTGATTCTGAACAAAAAACCTGTGCTTATTATTGAAGCCAAGTTATCCGATATAAAAATCCCGACTCCCGTCAGGAACTTCGGAATTTCTTTGGGAATACCGGTAATACAAGTCCTTCATACATCAGGGGTTTTTCGTAAAGTTTCTGAAAACGAGTGCGTGATCTCAGCAGACAGGTTCCTGGAAGTACTGCCATAAAAGGTAATGGCATATCAGACTGAAAAAGACTTAATAAATTTTAATTTTTATGCAAATCTTAAGTTGTACTTAAGTTTTGAATAAAAACGAAGTGGATGTCTTCTATAAAAAAGGCGATCAGCCTAAAGCTGCTGAAATCAAGTCGTCTTCAACTTACATCCAGAATTACACCAAGAAGATTCTCCTTGAAAAGGTGATTACCCCCTTCTCCTCCGTATCAGCACAGTCAGCAACACGGCCAGTAATATTATCAACAACGTGGTACCGCCGAACAGGATGTAGAAGACAATATTTTCCTTAAACAGCATACCGGCGTCGAGGGCGGGGTAAAGGGCGTAGGAACGCGCGTACTCCCGCATGATGACACGCAGATCACCGGCCGGTTTTTCACGGGAAAGGGACCATGGGTCGGATACATCCGGACGGAAATCCAGGTCCACCCGGCCATCCCTGGTCATATACAGCATGACAGGTTCGGACAGGTACAGGGGCACTACCGCTTCCCGCTCCGGGCCGAGTAACGGTATTACCTTGTATTTGACCCGCACCCGCTTGATGACTCTTTCCGCAGGTACAAGCTGCTTCCGTATGGCACTATAAGAATAATTAATGAGGTTCTCCATATCCTTGAAAACGACAGTGTCTTTGGCGTCATACACCGAATCCATGACCACGGCCGCTATCCGGCGTCCGTTCCGTTCAAAGAGGGCGGCCAGGCAGCGGCCCGCTTCCGGTGTCCAGCCGGTCTTGCCGCCGATGCAGCCGTCAACCCCGACGAGTTTGTTCCTGTTAGTAATGGGATACTTATGTCCCGATTCGGTGAGGAGGATGTGGCTGGTCTGTTCCATGACCGAGGCTATCCAGGGATTCCGTGCGGCATGGCGCAGGATCATCGTCATGTCGTAGGCGGAGCTGTAGTGGCCGGGGTCATGAAGGCCCGAGGGGGTAACGAAACGGGTGTGCTTCAGGTTCCATTCCCTCACCTTTCCGTTCATCATCCGGGCAAAACCCGGAATGTCACCGCCCAGGTTTTCGGCAATCATGTAAGCTATGTCATTACCGGAAAAAAGCAGAAGCCCGTACATGGCCTCCATCGCAGATACCTGCTCTCCAACGGGGAAATCCAGCTTGTAGGGGTAAACGTTTTTTGCCGCCCGGCTGTAGTTCAAAATATCTCCCGGTTCATCTTTTTCCGCCAGGAGAACAGCCGTTATAAGTTTTGTCATGCTGGCCGGGTATAAAATCCTGTCCATACTCCGGGCGTAGATGATCTCGCCCGTGGCCACGTCTATGGAACAGGCCGCTTTTCCCATGATTTCCGGCTCCAGGAAGCTTTCACCAATTAAAAAAGATTTGCAAAAGATGGATAAATATAGTAGAATCAATACAAATTTTCTTATAAGCACTTTAGAAACCTCTGTTTTATCACGGACGACCTTTAAAAACACCGATAATAAAAGAGGTTCAGAGTCGGAAACAACCTGCAGGGTGTTTTTCCGGGGTGCCGTATAATGATTTTCACCGTTGCGTGAACCATTATAAACATAAACAGGAATTCAATGTCAATGCAGCGATTCCAAATTTATCAGGACGGGAGTACCATATGATTCGGATCAATGAAAATTACAGGAAATTGAAAGCATCTTACCTTTTTTCGGAAATATCAAAAAGGGTTGATGAATTCCAGGCAGGCAATCCGGATAAACAGATCATCCGGCTAGGCATCGGTGATGTCACACTTCCCCTCCCTGAGGTCTGCCTCAAGGCTTTCCACGAGGCTGTTGATGAAATGGCCGATGAAAAAACCTTCAAGGGCTACGGGCCTAACCAGGGGTATGCGTTTCTCCGGGAAAAAATAGCGGAATGGGACTTCCGGAAACGCGGGGCGGACATCAATGCGGATGAAATATTCGTAAGCGACGGCGCCAAATGCGACAGCGCCAACCTCCAGGAAATTTTCGCGACGAAAAAGCTGCGGATCGCCGTGCCGGATCCCGTATATCCGGTTTATGTTGACACGAATGTAATGGCGGGGCGCACGGGCCCGAACGTGGACGGCAGGTACGAGGGCCTTATCTACCTGGAATGCACGGGCGATAATAAATTCATTCCCTCCACGCCGAGGAAACGGGCGGACCTTATTTACCTCTGTTTTCCAAACAATCCCACAGGCGCGACCATTACGAAAAGACAGCTTAAAAAATGGGTTGATTATGCCATAAGGCATAAGTCATTAATTATTTTCGACGCCGCTTACGAGGCGTTCATACGGAATCCCAAACTCCCCCATTCCATTTATGAAATTCCCGGCGCGCGGGAAGTGGCGATAGAAGTGAGAAGCTTTTCCAAAACGGCCGGTTTCACCGGTACCCGCTGCGCGTATACCGTTGTTCCCACCACCTGCAGGGCCTATGACTCGGAAAAGAACGAGGTCAACCTCCACAGCCTCTGGGGCAGGCGGCAGAACACGAAATTCAACGGGGTCTCGTATCCCGTTCAAAAGGCGGCGAGTGCCATTTATTCGGAACTGGGGCAAAAACAGGTTAAAACGATGAACGATTATTACCTGCGGAACGCCACCCTGATCCTTAAGGAAATGACCGGCCTCGGCTTTCAATGCACGGGCGGCACAAACGCGCCGTACATCTGGGTTAACGGGAACACGGATTCGTGGGAATTCTTCAACCTCCTTTTAAAAAAGGCCGGCGTCGTGGTTACGCCGGGAGCAGGCTTTGGTAAATGCGGTGAAGGGTACATAAGAATAAGCGCCTTCAATAACTACGAAAGCGTGCAGCTGGCCATGAAAAAAATAGTGGATGCCTTACGGATGGATTGACGTCCGTCACCTTATATCTTTTACGCCGGAGCTTTCAAGCATTTCCTTTAAAAGACGCGCGTTCTGTACCGCCTGGGCCTTGTAATGGTTGTTAAAGGCGACGAGGAGGATTTTCACCTTTTCGAGAATCGCCATGATACGCGGCAGCCATTCTGCAAGTTCACTCTTTTCGTAGAGATAATCGTAGCGTGTAACATTGGTACCGTTCCACCAGTTTTTTTTGTTCCGTCCGTGAAACCGGATATAGGCCGTATCACTCGTCGTCCTCTCACCGGGTTTCAGGAGACCGGGCAGGTCCGGTTCGTCCACCAGGACGGTACCCATGCTGCGCCGTTCCAGACCGTCAAACACCGCAGGCTTCTCCCACTCGCTGTTGCGGAACTCGAACACGCCCTTGATGCCGTCAATCGATGAGCAAAGGAAGTCCAGGTATCTCCTGTTGGCGGGGGTATAGTGAAAACTGAAGGGGAACTGGAAAAGAACGGCCCCGAGCTTTCCCGCATCAACCAGTGGCGCAATTCCCTTTCTATAAACGGACAGGTCTTCCTCCACGCTGTCGGCAATTTCATGGGTCAGGCTTTTGTGGGCCTTTATGGCGAAAAGAAATCCGTCACCTGTTTTTGAAGCAAGTTTTTTTATAATGCCGGGATCGGGTTGTTTATAATAGGAGAAATTCAGTTCCGTGAAATTGAATTCATTCAGGTAATGGTCAAAGAATTCATTCTTTTGGGTACCGGGCGGATAAAAGGGGCCGACCCAATCGGAATACGAATACCCGCTGGTACCGATATACACCAATGCCACGGGAAGGCATCCTCCTCAATCCGGTTTTGCACCGGAAGAATTTTTAGAATCGTTTTTTTTCTTTATTTTCACACCCGTTGTTTTGACCTGCATATTTTCCAGCGAATTTATCTGGCCGTCAATATCGGAAATATCCTTTTTCTTTTCCTCTATTTCCTGCTCTTTCATGCGGACATGGTTTGCCAATGATGTTATCTGCTTTTCTATTCTCAGCTTTTTTTCCTTCAATTCTTCAACCGCTATCTGTCTTTCCAGGTCATGGATACTTTTATCATTTTTCTCGTTTTCCTTGCCTATGAACATGATGTCCGAATAAATCGTGTCGATATCCGGCTTGGTAATTTCCTTGTGCATGGAATGAACAATATATTCCTGTCCCAACTTCTCAAAATGATCGGCTGAATCTTCTTCAATACGTTTCACCCTGTTACCCAGCTCATGAACACGCTGCGCCAGGCTTCCCTTGAAGCCGGCTAAATTCAGCTCGTCACGAACCTTCTCTATTTCCTTTTCACGGTTTACCTGCCTGTTTTTCATTTTTTCTATTTCTTTCAGTTCCACTTCAAGGGAGGCCGTGATGGCGTTCAATTCACGTTCATTGGCCTGCTTCACAAATTCCGTATCCATTAATGCTCCGCCTGCAGCAGTCAGAAGCTTGATAAACTGGTGCTGAATGAGGTCCATCCGGGTGTTATTGTAAAATTTCTTCAACGAATTGAAAATCTGGCCGATGACATTCTCTTCCTGCCTGGTTTTGGTTAATTCGCCCTCGGTTCTGTTCAACTCAATTGTTTTTTCCTGCAGCTTGACAAGATCGTTGAAGATCGAATCAAACTCCTGGAATTTGACACGGTCCTGCCTGTAATATTCAAAGGACAAATTGCCTATTTCAAGGTAAAATCTGCCCAATTCCTTTTCCTTGTCTTCGATTTTTTTTCTATCCGCCGATATTTTTCCGTTCAATTCCTTTATTCTGTCTTCCGCCTCGATGATGTTCCTGATGTCATCCTGCTTTTCCTGTCTTTCTTTTTGAAGGCTTACTATCCGGGTAAACAAATCGGATAGAACGGAGTTCTCCTTGAACTGATCCTTGAGGGAAAGGAGATGCTCTCCCAGGGACCTGTGTTTTTCCCTTATCTTCCGATTGTTCCGGTCAATGGCATGGTAAAGATCCTTGATCGCTTTCTTCTTCGAATTCATAAAGCCTCCTAACTTTACTTCTCCGCTACGATTTCAACATTCTTGTCCTTTTTTAATACGGCCTTGATTTGAGAATTGGGCAATATCTTCCTTTCAATTATCTGGCTGGATATGGGATTTTGAATGATCCTCTCAATTTCCCTTTTAAGGGGCCTGGCTCCATAAATTTCAGAATAGCCTGTTTCGGCAAGAAAATCCTTGACCGCATCCTCCACTGTCAGGGATATGTTCTGCTCCAAAAGGCCTTTAACCAGTTTGGCGACTTCGAGGTCGACAATCCGCCTGATATGATCATGTGAAAGCGGATGGAAAACGATTATATCATCAAGCCGGTTTAAGAATTCGGGCCTGAAAAACTGCTTCACCTCTGACATTACCGTTGATTTCGATTCCTCATATCCCTCCAGGCCCTCCGCCTCCACAAAGCCGATCCGCTTGACTTCCTGGGAGAGGATCTGGCCTCCAATGTTGGAAGTGCCAATGACGAGAGTATTCCTGAAGGAAACCTCCAGCCCTTCACCGTCGGTCAATTTCCCATTATCGAGTATCTGGAGCAGGAGATTGAAAACATCGGGATGGGCTTTCTCAAGCTCGTCCAGAAGGATAACCGAATACGGATTCCTTCTCACTTTCTCGGTCAACTGTCCGCCTTCACCGTACCCTATGTATCCCGGCGGAGCACCTATGATCCGGCTGACGGTATGCCGCTCCTGGTATTCGGACATGTCTATCCGGATAATCTTGTTCTCGTCGTCAAGGAGAAATTCGGCCAATGCTTTCGCCAGTTCCGTTTTGCCTACCCCGGTCGGCCCCAAAAAAAGGAAACTGCCAATGGGCCGTGAATGTACCTTCACCCCTGCCCTGTTCCTCCGGATGGCATTGCAGACAGCCGCGACGGCCTGGTCCTGGCCGATTATCCTATGATGAATTTTATCTTCCATGTGCGACAGCTTCTCCGATTCGCTTTCAACAAGCCGGGCCAGCGGTATACCGGTCCATCGGGATACGACTTCGGCAACATCCGCGTCGTTAACGAGGATATCCTTGGCCGATAAATCGTTCAGCCAGTTCAGCTTGTGTTTTTTAAGTTCATTTTCCATGGCCACTATCTTCTGCTGTATTTCGGCTACGTGCTTGAAGTCCTTTTTGCCGAATGCCGCCTGCTGTTCGTCAAGAAGCTTGGCCCTCTTGGATTCGGCTTCCTTTATTTCAGGGGGAACGTATATATAGCTTAAGTGCTTGGTTGCCCCCGCTTCATCGATCAGGTCAATGGCCTTATCCGGAAGGAAACGCTCCGACAGATACCTGTCGGACAATCTGGCGGCCGCAACGATGGCCTCCTCGGTGTATTTTATCGAGTGGTGGCTCTGGTAGTATGCTATAACGCCTTTTATTATTTCGATGGTTTCCTCGACCGTAGGCTCGTCAATTATGATGGGCTGCAGCCTTCTGGCCAGGGCTTTATCCTTTTCTATATGCTTTTTATACTCGTCCAGGGTGGTGGCGCCTATGCACTGGAGCAATCCCCTGGCCAATGCCGGCTTCAACATGTCAGACGCGGCCCCCGATTCCTGACCGGAGGAGGACATTACGGTATGGAATTCGTCTATGAACAGTATAATCTGGCCCGAGGCGGCGATAATTTCCTCCCGGATTGCCTTGAGCCTTTCCTCGAATTCCCCCTTGAATTTGGCGCCTGCGACGAGCTCCGCCATTTCCAATGAAACTATTTTTTTACCAAACAGGGTTTCCGGAACCTCAGCATCCACTATTCTCTGCGCCAGCGCTTCCACCAAAACGGTCTTGCCTACACCGGGCTGCCCGATCAGGATGGGATTGTTTTTATTGCGGCGGGAAAGCACGCGGATCATCTGCATGATCTCCTCTTCCCTGCCGACCACCTTGTCCAGTTTTCCGCTTCTGGCCAGGGCGGTTAAATCCTTTGTATAGATGCTTAAAACATCCTCCTTGCTGTCCGCATTCCTGTCTTCCACCTTTCTTCCGCTCCGAAGGGAATGGAAGGCCTTCCAGGCAGTCTCCTTGTTTACCCCCCCGGCGGCCAGAATTTTATGCACATCTTCCCCGGCCATTTCATCAAACATCATTACGAACAATAGCGAGGCCGTAATATACTTGTCACCCAGTTCCCTCGCTTTCTGCAATGCATTTTCAAAAAGGGCCTCCACTTCCGGTGATATGGAAATGTTGAAGTTCATGGGATTTATGGGTTCGGTTGTTTCGGAAACCTCCTGCCGGGAATATATCTCGGAAAGCATTTTGTCGCGCGCTTCCTCGGCATTCAGGTCCATTTCGTTCAGTAAACGCATGACAGACGAATCGATCTGCTCAATCAGGCCGACCAGGATGAATTCAGGGGTCAGAATATTCTTCCGCATGTTGACCATTTCTTTTATGCCTATATTCAAGGCACTTATGCATTTCTCAGTGCAATGGTAAGGATATTTTTGAAACATAAGGGCACCTCTAAAAACTATTTATTTGTCCCGGGCAACCTCTAAAAACCCCGATTTTTAAAGGGTTTTGATTCGGCAAACGGCTCCAAAAGGAGGTTTTTAAGAGGTGCCTATAATACACTCCTGATTTCAAGTATAATGATAAACCCCGTTTCCAGTCAACAAGATTAAATTTTCATCAAGGATCGGTCCGCGCCCATTTTGACGGGAATACCTGTCACATAGGGCGTTTAATCGTATTGCCGGAATGCCAGAACAGGGGTATCGGATCAAGCCTGCTGCGCATGAAAGAAAAATAATTTTAAAGACGCCGTGCGGTATGAGTTATTTACGGGTGGGAGAAGCGATAAAAATCTTTACCTGTATAAGAAATCAGGCTACACGGTTTTCCGCACTGAAACACTTTCCGATAAGGTGAACATCGTATATTTGGAAAAAAATAACACAAAGCTATTTCAAAAATAAACATATATCATGGTAATCAACCTTATCTCAAAAAGCCATAATTATAGACATTTCTATTTTAATACTTGTCATTTAAGACATTAAAAAACATTTTTGAGATAGCTTGGTACCAAAACCTCTTCCAAAGCTAACGATGATATGGTACTATCAGTCTCCGGAGTTTTAGTAAAATTGGAAAAGGTTTACAGAGGTACCTGTGGCAGAAATAGATAAAATCAGAAACATAGGCATCATGGCCCATATTGATGCCGGTAAAACAACCACTACGGAAAGAATTCTTTACTATACAAAGAAAAGCTATAAAATAGGCGAGGTTGACGACGGTGAAGCGACGATGGACTGGATGACGCAGGAACAGGAGCGGGGTATCACCATTACCGCCGCGGCAACCACCTGTTTCTGGGAAGATCATCAAATCAATATCATCGATACACCGGGACATGTGGACTTCACGGCGGAAGTAGAAAGGTCCCTGCGCGTACTCGACGGGGCCATTGCCATTTTTTGCGCCGTAGGAGGGGTGGAACCGCAGTCCGAAACGGTCTGGCACCAGGCGGATAGATACCATGTTCCGAGGATTGCCTACATTAACAAGATGGACAGGATCGGTGCCGATTTTTTTGATGTTTTAAAGGAAATGGATGAAAAACTCCATGCCGTACCCCTCGTCCTTCAGCTTCCCATCGGGGCGGAATCGGATTTCGAAGGGATCGTAGACCTCATTAATCTGAAAGAAATCAGATGGGACAAGGGAGATGCCGGGACTACAATGCATCATTCGGATATCGATTCCTCCCGAATTGACAAGGCAATGGAATGGCGGGAGAAACTGATAGACCAGGTTTCCCATTTCTCCGACGAGATTACCGAGTTATACGTGGAAGGAAAAGAAATACCTGTAGACCTTATATTAACGGCCATTAAAACGGCCTGTTTAAAACTGGAACTCATTCCCACCTTCTGCGGCGCCTCGTTAAGAAACGCGGGAGTCCAGCCGCTCATCAACGCTGTTATCCGGTTTCTTCCCTCTCCGAAGGAAGTACCGCCCATGATCGGATTTCACGCAAAGACCAGCAAGGAAACCGCCGTACCCTGCAATCCTGACGGATACCCGCTCGGCCTTGTATTTAAAATACAGGCGGACAGGGAAGCGGGCAGCATCAATTTTATCCGCATGTACTCCGGTTCCATCAACAATGGAACGGCAGTATACAATATCAACAAGAATAAAAGGGAACGCATCAACAGGCTGTTCAAGCTGCATGCCAATAAATACGAGCAGATAGATAAAATCGGGGCCGGAGAGATAGCCGCCGTCGTAGGATTCAAACTCTGCCAGACAGGGGATTCAATCGGCAGCGACAAACACCCCATCCTTTTGGAAAAAATGCACTTCCCCGAACCGGTCATCTCCGTGGCCATTGAACCCAGGACGCTTTCGGAAAGAAAAAAGCTAAGGGAAACCCTTGAAATACTGGAACGGGAAGACCCCACTTTCATGATCAAGGAAAACGAGGAAACGGGGCAGCTTCTTATCAGCGGCATGGGGGAGCTCCACCTCGATGTTCTCGTTACCCGGGTTATCAAGGATTTCAAGGTGGAAGCACGTGTGGGTAAACCGCAGGTGTCATACAGGGAATCCATCTCCAAAGTGGTAACCCACACGGAAAAATACCATAAGACAATCGGCCAGAAGGAAAACACGGCGGAAATTACACTCAAGGTGGAGCCTTTACCCAGGGGGAAGGGAAATCAGTTCGAAAACCGGATAAGTTTTGCCAAACTGCCCCGGGAACTTGCCGAGGCGGTTAAAAACGGAGTTACCGGCGCTTTCTCCTCGGGCATCAAGTACGGGTATCAGACAATCGACATCGGGGTAACGCTGGCAGATGCCGTGTATAACATCAATACATCTACCGAAATCGCCTTTGAAGCGGCCGGCGCGCTTGGTTTTGACGCCGCCTGCCACAAGGCCGCGCCCGTTCTCCTTGAGCCGATCATGATGGTGGATGTCATGACCCCCTCGGAATTTGTCGGTGACACGATCGGGAACCTGAAGGCAAGGAACGGGATCATCATCAGTCATGAAAGCAAACCGACGGTGGAACATATCAGGGCGGAGGTTCCTTTGGCCAACATGTTCGGCTACTCCACGAGCCTGCGCAGCACAACCCAGGGCCGGGCCACCTTTGCCATGGAATTCTCCCATTTTGCCCCGAAAGAGGGCGGGATCTAATCCGTTTAACCCCAAAGAGCACGGGATATAAACCTAATTCATCCTTAAAAAACGCTGGTTATATATCTCTTTCTCCCCAAAGAATACAGTTTACATATTTTTATTCATCAAATTTCACTGGAAAATCAAATACCGATCCAATATCATATTAATGTGCATGGAATGATTGCTTTCAAGAAATGCTGCCTTTAAAAACTCTCATCACAGGAACAGGTATGGAAACAAAAAGGATTTTTACAGTCATTCGGGCCGCTTTGGCGGTATTATGTATTATTTTCAGCGTGTTCTCTGCTGCTGCGGAAAACGCGGATGGAGGACAGGCGGAGGATAAACCGCCCGAGGTCAGTTCAAAAATAAGCCCGGTTTTCCCGGAAGAAAATCCCAACATCGTATTCATCGAGGGTGAAGACGCGGTTTCCACCAATTTCAACAGGGAACCCACGATGAACTACGACTGTTCGGGAAGCAGGGCTCTTCAGCTTTCCCGGACAACGGGCCTTCAGGGGGGAGAGGCATTCTATGCGGATTACGTCTTCTACGCAGAGGAATCCGGCACGTACGAATTCTGGTACGGAGGCACACCGCCCGGTCCCGGGAATGATTCCTATCCTTCCTATTCCTCCCCTTTCCAGTACACATTGGACGATTCGGCGGTGCCTGTAAAAATATTCCGTGAAGAAACGGTGGTCGTTGCGAACTACGCCCCCTCCTATTACTGGAATATGGTTAAGGACGTAAACCTTGAAAAGGGAAGGCATAAACTGCGGATACAGGTAACCGCCAAACGGGCGTACGACCAGCGATTTTATTTTTACCTGGATTGCCTGTTCTTCGCAAGGAAGGAAAACGGGAAGAGGATAATAGGAGACAAGCTGCCGGCCCGGTTCCCGGAAAACATGAATGACCGCTCCATCAATTACCCGTTCAAGTCCATAGACGACTACCTCATTATAATAAGGGATAATCCGCAGGATACAGCGCCGCTCGTGGAATTATCCATGATCTACACCCTGTTAAGCGATTACCTTAATGCCGTAAAATATTTGAAGAAAGCGCTTTCCCTGAACCCCGAAAATCTTGAAGTGAAGTTATTGATTGCCAAGAACTGCATCTGGAACGGCGATCTGACCACCGGTTTGAACCAATACAGGGAAATTTTGAAAAAAAAACCAAAACAATATGCCGTATGGATGGAGGCGGGGAAAATGGCCGGCTGGACCCAGCGGTACAAGGATTCGATCGCCTTTTTCAAGCAGGGGCTTTCGGAATTCCCTGATGATGTCAGCATCCTTATAAATATGGCGCTAACCTATGCCTGGTCCAGCAACATGGCGGAAGCGGAAAAAACGATACAGAAGGCCAATAAGCTTGCGGGATCTGATCCCGGTAAAATGAAGAAACTTGCCGGTGAATTCACCGTTAGCGGGTACCCTGACTGGGCGATTCCCGTTTACCTGCACGGTCTTTCCGCTGCGCCCCGGGACCTGGAGATGGCCCTCCGGCTGGAAGAGACCTACAACAGGATCAACGAGAAGAATAAAGCTGACCAGATCCGCCGGTACATTGAGAAACGGTATCTGCCTTCTGCCAGGTTGACCCGGTACCTAGAAATGTACAGGGAAAGGGCGAGCCTCAAGGAGCAGGTTATCCGGGAGTACCTGGAGAAGCTTGAACGGGAACCGGACAACCTGGCACTCCGGGAAGTACTGGCGCAGACCTATTTCTGGAACGGTCAAAAAGAGGCCGCCATAAACGAATACCTGAATATACTCACCAACCGTGCCTATAATTCGCTTCAAAAAATGATGCAGGCCAATGGAAAGCTTATTGAGAACATGGATAAACTTTATACCTATTTAAATGTCTTTGACAGAATTTCCGGCCTGTTGTCAAAAAAGAGAGAGGACCTGATAAGGCAGACAGAAAATTATACCAGGGCATCAAAGATGTATTCGGATTACCTGAAAGAAGCGTCCATAGCCGCCGAAGAAGGCGAGGAAATCAGCAAGCCGGACCAGGACCCGGAAATAATCCGGAATACAGAAGCAGCACTACTGGCCAACCTTATGGAGGAAGTAAAAAAAACCCTGACGGACTACAAGGCGGCAACAGACAAATTATCCGAAGGGATGAGTACCATTACCGCCATTCTGGTTGCGGCCAGGGAGGAGCAGGAAATTTTTTCCAGGGTGGCGGCCGGACTGGGATGGAACTGGGACAGGAAAGTCATGATGGAGGAACTGACCAATGTTTCCCGTTCCCTTCCGCTTGCCGGGCACGTGATCGCCATGATTTCACAGATTGAAAAGAAGATAACGGATGCGAAAAACCTTTATAAAAACCTTTCAACCGGTGAAATATATCCCGGGCTCGCCTGCTCGTATTATGAAACCATGATATGGAACGGCGACCTGGTCCAGGCCACCAATTTCTTTCAGGACAACAGCGCGGGAATCACGAAGATCGCTCCCTATACGGACAGCTTGAACAGGGTAATGCTTGCACTCATCAGCATAGGAACCCAGCCCCAGACCGGAAACCTGGGGGATGATCCTGAAGCGGATGTAACAGCCATGGTGGAAAGTATAAATGAATTCCTGAAAGACGCGGCCAACCGTAAAAAAGACTGCCGGGAACAGCTCAAGCTTTTACATGACGCACTGTACAATAAAATGGTAAAGAGCTTTTTTGAATACGCGGAAGAAACCTACCTCCTCCGCAATGAACTCGGTGACTTTTACCTGGCAAGGAAGGAATTGGACAGCGCGATCATCCAGTTCAGGCAGGTGCTGTCAATTGATCCCAATAACCTGAGCGCCATTTACAGGCTCGGAACCGTCTACCAGTGGAACAGGGACTGGTTCCAGGCCAGGGAGAATTTCCTGAAGGTGTACGGAGCAGACCCCTTCTTTGAAAACGCGGCCAGTCTCTACAACCAGGTGGAAAGGGAGCATGCTGACAAGCTTTCACTGGAAACATACAGTACTGTCGATACTTCCCGTGTTATAACCCATGCCGGATTCACCTACCAGGCACCTTTAAACTCCCTTTTCGGTCTCAAGGGGGGATATGATATGGAGAATACATATTACTACACGTGGGGTAATAATTATTCTTACCTGACGCATACCCTGGGCCTGGGATTGGAGATGGACCTGAATTTCCTGAACTTGAAATTAACTCCTTACGGTGGAGGGACATTTTATTTAAATGATGCTTTTTACGCAGATGTGGCAACCAAGTCCCCCATCCCCTTAATTGATTACATAAAGTATAACGCCGTAAGCCCGTTTATACGGCTTGATTTTTCACTTGCCCTGTTTAGCAGCCTGTCCATTTACGGAAACGGCGGCTTCAGGATGTACCCGGATACACTTTCATATAATATATCTGATGTGTACGATATTTTCGGCGAATTAAACATCACGTACCGTTTTTCATTTATAGACCATTATCCCTTAAGCGACACCAGTCTCAGGGCATACGGTACAATAGATGTTCTGCTTGACGGAAATACGGTCATCAAACCGGGCGCCGAGTTGAATCTGCCCTTCCTCAGCTTTGATAACCCCTTCTCGCTTTTTACAATTACAGTCATTGGCGGGTACCAGGACGCATTAAGCGACATGTCAACCGGATACTGGTCCCCCAACCAGGTCTTTCAGATATATGGATTGTTAGGTTTTTCCATGCAGTTTGCGCCGCAGGAGGCAAAGGAAGCTTTCGGTTTCGCATTGAAAGGGGGAGGCGGTATATACATAGATCAAATGGGTCTGCCCGGGGCTACCAATTACAATAAATTCGAAGGAGAAGGCAGTCTCACATACAAGTCACTAAGCTCAAATTATTACCTGTCCGTCAATTTCAATGGCACTACAGAAATATACAATCCCCTGTATTTCGCGTATTGGGCCGCCACGATAAAACTGGGGGGAAGCATAAAACTGCCCGACCTGCTGGCACCTTAACGGGCGTAAAAAACCGTATTTTACTTGATCTTTATGATAAAATATGTTATATTATGGTCAAATATCTTTGAAGTATCTTTAAATGAATGATTTTTAATGTGCTTCCATGCTGAAAGATAATATATTTATAGAGAAATTCTTACCTTCATAATGATTATCCTCGGTTATATGATTATAAGTTTTCTTGAAAAAAAAAGGGATTGTTCGGTTAACGATCAATCCGGAAAAGGATTTTAATGAATTTTGACAAACTAAAGCTAATTGAACCGATCCTGAAAGCCCTCAGGGCCGAAGGATACTCATCGCCCACGCCTATACAGGCACAGGCGATACCTCTCCTGTTGAATGGCCGGGACATTATCGGTTGTGCCCGGACAGGTACGGGTAAAACGGCGGCGTTTTGCCTGCCCATACTGCAAATTCTCAGAACGAACAGGGATAATAACAACCCTTCACGGGTAATCAGGAGTCTCATCCTGTCACCGACGCGCGAACTGGCCATACAGATAGAGGAAAGTATCCGTGCGTACGGCAGGTATACCGGACTCAAGCACGGTGTTGTATACGGCGGCGTTTCCCAAAGACCCCAGGTGGAAGCCATAAAAAAAGGCATAGACATACTGGTAGCGACTCCGGGAAGGCTTTTGGACCTTATGAATCAGAAACATGTTAATCTTGAACATGTAAGCCTTTTTGTTCTGGACGAAGCGGACAGAATGCTCGACATGGGATTCATCCGCGATATAAGAAGGATCATCTCCCGGCTTCCGCGGCAAAGGCAGACCATGCTTTTTTCCGCCACCATGCCGGCCGAGATAACTCACCTGGCCGATTCCATACTTTACAATCCGGCGAGGGTGTCTGTGACCCCGGATTCCACCCCGGTGGAAAGCATTGAACAGGGTATCTACTACGTGGAGAAATCCAATAAAAAACCCCTTCTTATACACATCCTGAAGAACCAGGTTGTTGACAGCACCCTTATATTCACGCGCACCAAACGAGGTGCGGACAATATAAGCCGGGTTATAAACAAGGCGGGCATAATTGCCGAATCGATCCACGGCGACAAGTCCCAGGGGGCAAGACAACGGGCCCTGCAGAACTTTAAAAAAAGGCGGGCGCACGTCCTGGTTGCCACCGATGTAGCGGCCAGGGGCCTGGACATTGAAGAGTTGGCCCTTGTAATCAACTTTGAAATGCCGGAAACCCCTGAAATGTACGTGCACAGGATCGGCAGAACCGGCAGGGCCGGGTTAGGCGGGACGGCGATTTCTTTCTGCGCTGAAGAGGAAAAGCAGTGCCTCAAGGACATCACCCGCCTTATATCCAGGCAGATACCGGTAGTGACCGACCATCCTTACCATATTGAGGAATTCTTCAAGGTCAAGGAACCGGTCAATCTCGGTAACAGAATGAAACCGGGAAAACGAAGAACCGGCGGCGGGAGAAGACGGACCGGAAAACGGGTCCGTGCATAATATAAATCTTATAACTAAAGAAAAAGGCAGCCGTCCTCAGTAACGGCTGCCTCTTATATTCAAATCAATAACCTGCAGGCTTTGACAATCCTCTATTCGTAACAGACACCGTCAAAGATGACCTCTCCGCCGGCCCACCCGCCATCGGCATTCACGGGATTCCAGAGTTCAAACGGCACTTGCACCTTCTTCAGGTCCATTTCGAAATCGGCAAGGGGTATTTTGTACTGCCTGTAATCCTTTTTTTCTGCCACCGGTTCATACAGCGACAGCTTCACCGCATTGCCCGTTCCCTGCGGTCCTTCCGCCTTTACTTCCAGGTCGGCGATAGATGCCGGCAGAGCAATCATGAAACTCACGTATTTGAAACGGGAGGCATCTATGGGTGATTTCAGCATATAATAAATGCCGCCCCAGTTGTCGCCTGGGAATTTAATCGCGATGGCGGCATCCCCTTCAAAGGCCTGTTTCGTGGCGTAGAAATTGATCTGCTCTCCCGGGCCCCACGCTTCAACCTTTCCGCCGTCAAAATAATGGAAACCCTCTTTGATGGCTTCATCGTAAGGTGCCGGGGTTGCGTCTTCCGGGCTGGTGCTGGTGGGTATCGGTGAAGGGAATGGTGTGGGCTCCACCAGGTTCACATCACGGTACACCTTCACGTAATCGACGTACAGGGACTGCGGGAAAGCCGTTGAATCATCCGGGGTACCGGGCCAGGTACCGCCCACGGCCAGGTTGATCAACAGGTAAAACCCCTTTTGAAAAGCAGACAGGTAATACGAGTTTATGGGCACCTCATGGAACAAATCCCCGTCCAGGAACCATTGCATTTTATCCACGTCCCAAAGAAAAGTGACAAGATGGAAATCGTCAGCAAGAATTCCCCCCTTTATGGTTAAAGAACCCTGGGCCGAGGAGTATTTATCGTTTTCCCCGCTCCAATGGGCGGTACCATATACGGTGGCATCACCTCTCCCTTCGCCGCCCACCATTTCACAAATGTCTATTTCGCCGCAGGCCGGCCATTTCACATCCGGTAGGTTGTTGCCAAGCATCCATACGGCGGCCCACAGGCCCTTGCCGGAGGGAAATTTCACCCGCGCCTCTATCTTGCCGAATTTAATGCTTACTTTGGAGGCTGTCGTGATTCGCCCCGAGGTATATTTCTTGCTTCCATGCCCGTCGTCCATTGCCGTTATCACCAGGTTGCCGTCCGCGATGGTCACGTTTTTCTCCATATAATATTGTAATTCCTTGTTTCCCCAGCCGTCTATAAAGGGATACGCATCCGTACCCGTACCGGTCTGGTAACTCCAGTATTCTGTATTCAATTCCTTGTCATTGAATTCATCCGAAAAAACTAGCTGCCATTCTTTGTCATGCCCGGTCACGGGCGTATTCACGCAGCCGAAAAACAAAATGATAAAAATCATGGCAAAGAATGATAATAATATTTTTTTCAACATGGAAATCCCCCTTACTTATTATTTAACTTTATTATTATTTTCATTGGAATGCAAGGGACGGGCTGATATTTATTTATTGGAATCGATATTTAAAAGCCGTTTGAACGTCCGCCTGATTCTCTGTTTTATTTTTGATCCGGGGATAAAGTCGATAATCCGGTTGAGTATGTTCGAAAGGGTAAACCTTTTTCTCAAAGGTATCCTGGTTTTTGTTCCTGATACCTCGGCCGTCTTTTCCGGTTCAGCAGCGGTATCTGCCGCGTCAATGTCTTCCGCCATCTCCTCGAAAGCCGTTCCCCCCGCTTTGGTTCCCTGACCCTTGACGTGGAGGGGTTCTTCCCCGTGCTCGATCCTGTTTTTGTTGATGGCGCTGTATATTTTATCACGGATGTGTTCCAGCTTTTCCTTGCCTTCTTCAAGCTTTGCCTTGAGGATATCATCCGGCAGGCCTTTTTCTTCCTTCCCGGCGGTCTTCTTTGCCGGTTTAAATACCGCTTTTCCCGTTTTTTCATCAAAGGTTTTTGTATCTTCAAGCTTGTCCCGGATTTTCCTGATATAATCGCGCATTTCCTGCCTCAACACCTTGGCTTCCAGCGATTCCAGCGAATTGCTTGCCTTCTGAAGCTTCTCCTCAACCATCTTGGCCATGTTGCTGTCCGGGGGCTTTACAACCGCCTTCCCGTCAGGTGTAAAGGATACATCCGTCCCGAGAGGGATGGGGATGATCTTGTATTGATTCTTCATCGAATCGGCCAGTTTGTTGATGCCCTTCTGCAGGCCGTTCAACAGCTCCGGCGTAATGGATTCCAGCATGCCGGGTATTCTGTTGGAAACGGCCGGCGTCCTGTCAACAGGCGGGAAATTGTCCTTAAGCGAATTTATCTTTTGAGATATATTGAGCAGGATTTCCTGCTGGGTCATCATGATTTTGGACATGAGCGAATCCTTGTCAATATCCATCATGGCGGGTTGATTCTTGTCCGCCCCGGAATTTTTTCTGTCCGTACCGTCCTTTAGCAGGTTTGATGCCATTTCCTCCAGGCCCTTGTTTCCCGCCATCATTCCCGCCTGCCCGGTATTCTGGCCTGCTATTCCCGTCTTGCCCGTTCCCATTCCGGTCTGACTGCCACCCATCATTCCGGTCTGGCTGCCACCCATCATTCCGGTCTGGCTGCCGGTAAACGATTCAGCCTTTCCTGATATATTATCGTCGGAAATAATTGCTTTCGTTTTATCGATAGAATCAAGGAGGCCCTCTTTGGTTGCCATTTCTTCAAGTAACGACTCCTGTTTATTACCGCTGTCTTTTTCCACTTTCTTCAACT
Organism: Spirochaetales bacterium; assembly: GCA_016928415.1. GTDB lineage: Bacteria > Spirochaetota > Spirochaetia > SZUA-6 > JAFGRV01 > JAFGKU01. The sequence continues at coordinate 29,183 of JAFGKU010000097.1, read as the reverse complement.
TATGGGATATATCATTGAGTAATTCCTGCTGAGCCTGGAGAATTTTCAGCATCATCGATTCATCATACAATTCCTGGTTTTCGAGAAGGTTCATCATGGGGGGAGGCTCCTGGTCGTTTATTTCCACGATGTCTTCCTCGATCTCCTCTGCCATTTCATCTATTCGCAGCAGTTCCTCCTCCTCATTCACTTGAAGGAGCGGTTCCGGTTCGCCGATGTCTATGATGGGTTCCAATGCATCTTCTTCTATTGATTTATCGGGGATGATGACGGTCTTCATGTCCCCGTGTTCGTCAAAATAATTTTTTATGGAGTATTTTCCCTTGGAATCGATTTTTTCCCTGTCATACTTCTCCAGGACACCTTCATAAAGGTCCAGGGTGCCCATGAGGTCCTGCATATCCTGCTTGGTAATACGCGTACCCTGGATATTGATGATCTTTGTCAACATGTCCATCGCTTCCCTGATTTTTCCTTGCTGGATGAGAATACGGGCAATAAAATGATGCGATTTTACGAACCTGGGTTTTATCTCACAGCCAAGGAGGAACAATTCAAGGGCTTGATCGTATAATTTATGGTTAAAATAAATTTCACCCCAGAAAAGGATGAAATTAATATCCTCGTCAAAGACACTTATCAGTCTTTTGATATCTTCAAAATGCGTTTTAAGGCTTTCCTTGTCAGTGATAATTTCCTGAATCTTAAAGTCGTAAAGGTAGTTGCCGGCATTTTTTTTACCCAATGTTGCAAAAATTTTATCCGCCTTGATGTATTTTTTAAGCATGAGGTATATGGTCATTAAAAGCTGGAGGGCCTTTTCATTGGAGGGGTCAAAACGAAGCATACCCCGGATGCTTTTCAAGGCCCTCACATAGCGCCCCATGGAGATCAATACATTGACATACGCAAACCGCGCCTCGGGATTGTCAGGGTCGCGGCGCATCAGCTCTTCGAGCTCCTTAAGCGATTCTACGAAATATCCCTCGCTTTCCAGGAAAGACCCGAAAGAAAGCATGATGGACCGGTACTCCGGATTGGTTTCCAGGGCGCGCTTATAATAATCCACCGCCTTATCCACGTCATTCAGCCGGCCGTACTCCAGCCCTATGTTGAAAAGGGCATTGAAATTCTGCGGATTGATCTTGAGTACGCTGTTCAGGGTGTTGATGGCATTTTTATGGTCACCCATTTTCCCCTGCAAACCGCCTAACATGCTAAGCGCGTCTATCCATCCCGGTTTCGCCTTGAGTGCCATTTCGTACTGCGTCTTCGCCCTGTCGTACTTTCTCCGGTTTTCCATGAGCCGTCCCAGGTTGAGAAGAAGGTTGGGATTGTTGCTGTCATACCTGAGCCCTGTTTTGTAAGCATTGACCGCCTCTTCCTTCCTGTCCATGGCTTCAAGGATAACACCAAGGTTGTTATACGGCGGCGTGTATTCCGGTTTTAAATCGATGGCGGTATTGTACTCCTCCATCGCCGTTTCATAGTCCGAGACCGCCTTAAAGACATTGCCTATGTTGAAATGAACATCGGGTCTCTCCGCGTCTATTTCCAGGGCCTTGTTGTAGACGGTCAATGCCTCTTCGTAATTGCCCGTTTCCTTGTAGACAATCCCCAGGTTGTTGAGCGCATCCAGGTTTTCCGGCTGGTAACTGAGAACCTTGCGGAAGCTCTCTTTCGCCTTGCCGTACTGTCCCCTCTTCTGGTATACAATTCCCAGCAACAGATAGGCGGTCACAAAATGCGGGGTATGATGAAGAATTTTATAAAGAAGGATTTCAGCGGCCCTGAAATCCCTCATTTTTATGGCATGGCGTATTCGTGTTAAAAGCTCCGCTACCTTCATAATCTTATTCTGCTATGGGAGAAGGCCTTATGGACACTTCCCTGGAAAACAGGCTTTGGTGGGGCGGCTCCGAGGAATCATAGGCCACCACGGTAAAGAAATACAGCCGGCCGTTTTTCAGATTTTCCAGTTTAAAGGAAGTCACCATGCCGACATCGATGGGAGAATCACCCTGGAGGCTTCCCCTTCCATTATAATTGCCCGGTCTCTCACCGTAAAAAACAAGGTATCCCTTTACATCCTGCTCCTTGACGCTTTTCCAGTAAAGGGTAACCGTTTCATCGCCCGCTTCAACGCCGACATCCGCGGGCGGTGATGGCGGCAGGTCCTCTTCGTACGTGATCACGACATCGGATAGTGAAGGGGTTAAATTACCCGTGCCGTCAGGGTACAGTTCGAACAGGACCTGGATATAACGTCCCTTGGTCACATGTTCAAAAACCTGGCCAGGATTGAACGGAATCCAGGGAGCATTCACGGCGTCGTGAGATTCCAATGAATCGGAGACTTTATAATAAAAATAAATTTCGGAATTCTCCGGTTTAGTAAAAACCGCGTCGATTTTCTTCACACGTGTGGACGTGTAAACCAGGTCAAATACCCTGGAATAGGCTTTTCCCGGTTCGGTGGAATATTTCGAGAGGACAGGAGCCCGGACGAATTCCCTTGAAATTGTAAATTCATCCATCATCCCCGTATAACGGCTTCCCAAAACTAACGTACTTACCTTTTCGGCGCCCGGCATTGCCGGATAAACCGTTGTCTCTTCCTTGCCCGACTTTGTTGCATAACGGATGTCTTCAGGCCTTCCATCCACACAATATTCAAGAAGCCCCGTTCCGGAGTCAAACCGGATAAGATGATGGCGCCAGACCCTGGGGATAAGGGGAACAAGCCCTTTAAGGCTGACTGAAAAAGCTGATTTGTCGCCGGGCATGAAAAAATTCACAAAATCGAAAACCAGGGTCCTGCTCTTGATATAACAATGAATGGACTGGTCCCTCAGATCATCCTTGATGAACAAAGCGCTGTGAAAAGTTAAAATTTCTTCACCATCCGACAAGGTAACGGGATAGAGCCAGAACTGGATGGTAAAATCCCTTAAAACCGATTCCGAACCCAGTAGGCTCTGCCGTGAGGGATAAAGAGTCAATGCATTGTCGCTTCCGCTGAAGGCGGCGCTCCCTTTTCCCAGGACCTTTGTTTTAAGCGAAATGAGGGGATTACCCGATTCCAGCCTGTAAAGCCCTGAAACATCACTGAAATTCATGCTGTTAAAATGAAGCAATAAATCCGTGGTCTTTTCTTCAGCGTTTTCCTGGTCCTTGAGCCTGATATCCCAGAGACCCCACCTTCCTTTCTCCAATACCACGCCCTGCCTGCTGATTAGGGAAGTCCATTTCTGTTCTTTCCCGAGACGAATTTGCTTGTCAAAAGGGAATAAAAATGCGGTTATTGCCAGAAAAAGCGAAAAAAATACGTATTTTTTACCCATAACGTTAAAGGTACCTCTAGAAACATTATCGGAAAATCAATATTCCGCTATAAATCATAATCAATTATTTTTTAACACGCTTTTAACCATATTGATGAGCTCCAACGGATCAAACGGTTTAGCTAGAAAATAATTACCCCCGACCATATGGTTTTGTGCTTCATCCTCTTCGCGTTTAATAAGTGCCGTGAGGAATATAATGGGAATTTGGTTTATGGACTGGTCTTCCTTCAGCTCCGCGGCCATGGTCGGACCGTCCATTTTAGGCATCATGACATCCAGGATGATCAAATCCGGCTTCCATTGGCGGGTTTTTTCCAATCCTTCTTCACCGTTAAAGGCCGATTCAACAGTATACCCCAGCGATTTAAGCCGGGCTGCCACCATCTTGACTATATGCGGTTCGTCGTCCACTATCAAGATCTTTTCATTCATCTATTGCCTCCATATATAACTTATAATCAGGCTTTCCTGTTTGACAATTCAATAAACCTGAACAGTTTGTCCCTTTCTTTATCTCCAAGATCCATGAATTTCAATCCGATCTGGTACTCATCCAGGTCCTCCAGTTTTTCCGTCCATGATATGACGGTTTTTACACGGATATTTCCGTATTCCTCCGGTAAACATATTTCGATTTCGTTATGTTCCGGAAGGCTGATATATTTCCGCGAAATGAAACAAACCCCGCCGAGACTGATGTTGATGGTCTTGAATTCCTTTTTTTCCCCGTCATTATTGGCGCCGATTATGATCATATCCACGGGCAGCCGGCTTGCGTGCCGCCGTTCATCACCCAGGTAAAGGTCTTTCCGGTTCGCCCTTGCCTTTTCCAGGAGGATATCCGATTTATCCGAATCCCTGGGAAATCCGGACATCCCGAGATCAATATTAACCTTTATCCTGTAATCATTCTCCAATTCACCCAGGTAGGCCCTTGTTTTTTCCGTAAACCGGTGACGCAGTGAAAGGGCCCCTTCCCATTTCGTATCCGGAAGAATGATTATCGATTCATCCCGCGACAACCGGTATATCTGGTCCGTGCCCCGTCTCAGGACATTTCTCACAATATCTTCTATGGAATTGAGCACGGTATCCGTGCCCAATTGAAACACATCCGGCTCCAAATAGTCTATATTTTCAATTTTTACCAAAAGAATGACAAATTCCGACTTGTGCAAATCAGCATCAATAATCGAATCCCGGATAACTTCCTGCACTACCTGCAGTGAATCGAGATAGGGAATACTGAAAAAAAATACACTGCCCCTGCCCGATTCGGATTCAGCCCACATTTTTCCCCGGTGCTGCTCCACCAGGCCGCGGGCAATACCCAGACCCAGGCCGGTCCCCTTGATACCCGGCCCGTCCGTCCTTCCTACCTGCACGAATTTATCGAATACCTTGTTTAAATTTTCTTCGGTAATTCCCACACCCGTATCCCGGACCGACAATAATACATAACCCGGCTTATCCTCAACCTTGACGGTCACTTTTCCGCGTTCGGTAAATTTATAGGCATTGGACAGAAGATTGGTAATAACCTGAATAATTTTCTCCCGGTCAATATATGTGTTAAGCGGTGTCCCCGGCAGGTCTAAATCCAGAACAATGCCTTTTTTCCGGTACACGGTTTGAAAATCATTGACTACCCTGGTAACAACTTCATTAATATCCATGAAAGACTTGCGTAATTGTATCCTGCCTGCCTCGATTTTGGAAATATCGAGAAGGTTATTGACGATTTCCTTCAGCCGGTCCACTCCCTCCAGGGAGATAGAGAGGAATTCCCTCTGGTCTTCATTAATTTCACCATGGAGCCCTTCCAAAACCTGGGATATTCCTTCCTTTATGTAAGTAAGAGGTGTTCTCAATTCATGGGAAACAATTGAAATAAAATTGGTTTTCAGCTGGTCCATTTTGGTCAGCTCTTCATTTCTTTTTTTCAATTCGCTTAAAAGCACCTTGATGCCTTCGTACTCATCCTTCAGATTGATTGTGTTGATTTCCATTTCCTTGCGCTTGATGGCGGAATGAATATACTTGACAATATTTTCATCCTTGAATTCGGCCATGGGCAGGCACTCCTGTGCGCCGTTGACAATCAGCTCCATGTAATCAATCTGCTCGCTGTCATCGAGAACGACGATCACGGGCAATTGCGGATATTTATCATAAACAACCTTCAACGATTCAAGACCGGGGGAATCCTTGAGATTCATATCAAGCAGTATGATGTGACACGGATTTTTTTCAAGAAACTCCAGGGCGGACGACAGGGAGCGGCTTTCATTTATCAAGAAAAGATTGGCAGCATTCTTTTTTAATGTGGATTTTATGGTACGTGCCTTATTGCCGACGGAAACCAGTAAAAGCGTCTTTTTTGCCGATTGGGTGTCCATTTCCATTTACCCTAGATACAATATTCGTTAAAATCAGCCCGATTTTCAAGTCTTTTTACGTATTGATTATTTAATAAGATTTACCGAAAACAATCCTCCTGCTGCTTTCCTTGCCGGTAAAGAAACATTTGCCTTTTTCCGCCTCGGCATCCAGGGGAATGCAGCGTACCGTGACGTTCAAATCCTTTTTTATAGCTTCCTCAACAGCCGTATCTCCGGCAAAATGGCACATGGCAAAACCGCCGTGGATTTCCGGCTTGTTTTTGTTCCGCGGTGTAAAATAGGAATAAAATTCCTCTTTGCTGTCTATGTTAACCGTATTTTTTACCCTGAAATCCAATGCCTTTTTTAAAAGGTTTTCCTGTATATCATCCAGGATGGAAGGAAGCTTTTCCAGGAACTCCCGGCGCTTCATGCCTGTCTTACCCCACTTTTCCTTATCCCGCCTTGCAACAAACACTTCGCCTTTTTCAATATCACGCATACCCACCTCAACCCAGACCGGTATGCCTTTCTTGATCCAGGACCAGGTCTTTTCGCCGCCGCGAAGGTCCCTTGTATCGAATTCAATAGAAACGGGGGATCCATTGTATTGGACCTGCTTAAGCTCTTTTATAAATGTATCACAGTATTGTAAAACTTCTTTTCTGTCCGTCTCCTTGTGAAGAACCGGAAGAATCACGACATGGGCGGGGGCAAGTTTCGGGGGAAGAACGAGGCCGTCGTCATCCCCGTGGGTCATAACCATGGCACCGATCAGGCGTGTGGAGACACCCCAGGAAGTGGTCCAGGCAAATTCCTCGCTTCCCTTGTCGCTTAAGTATTTTATCTCCGATGCCCGGGCAAAATTCTGTCCCAGAAAATGGCTTGTCCCGGCCTGAAGGGCCTTCCTGTCCTGCATCATCGCTTCTATGCAGTAGGTGGAAACCGCTCCGGGAAAACGTTCCGATTCGGTTTTCTCCCCCTTTATTACGGGGATGGCCATGTATTTTTCGGCGAAGTCGGCATACACATCGAGCATCCGCATCGTTTCCTCCTGCGCCTCCTCCGCCGTGGCGTGCGCCGTGTGCCCTTCCTGCCAGAGGAATTCCGCCGTGCGCAGGAACAGCCGCGTGCGCATTTCCCAGCGGACGACATTGGCCCATTGGTTTATGAGAAGGGGAAGGTCCCTGTACGACTGGACCCACCTTGCGAACATGGCGCCGATGATCGTCTCCGACGTGGGCCTGACAACTAACGGCTCCTCCAGTTCGCCCGCGGGCACCAGGTTTCCCTCCGGTCCCGCTTCAAGCCGGTGATGCGTTACAACGGCGCATTCCTTGGCAAACCCTTCCACGTGCTCCGCTTCCTTTTCCAGAAAGCTTTTTGGAATGAACAGGGGGAAGTAGGCGTTCCTGTGCCCCGTTTCCTTGAACTTACCGTCCAGTACCTTCCGGATATTTTCCCAGAGCGTGTATCCCCAGGGTTTAATTACCATGCAACCGCGAACAGGGGAATTTTCTGCTAAGTCCGCCGCCTTGATAACCTGCTGGTACCATTCGGGATAATCCTCTTCACGTGTGGGATTGATTGCCGTCCTCTTATTCTGCGCCATGTGTAAACCTCCGGCTGTACCATACCGAATTCCCCTTAAAATGTCAAACCTGCCCGCAGAACATTTCTCAATGAATACCGGGATTTGCCGCTGCCTGTAATTCGGCTGTGAATTTTACCGCTTCCCGGAAAAGTTTGTTGCGTTTAACAGCTTTATAAATTATAATGAGGCGACGGCTGTTCGCGGCATGGAATGAAAAACCGGCATGCAATCCAAAAAGGCAATCGCGATTTTAAAGGGGGATTCATGGATCTTTTACAGGTAAAAGGGAAAAACATAATTGATAAAAAGGGGAATCCCGTTTTTTTAAGGGGCGTCTGCGTGGGAGGCTGGATGAACATGGAAAATTTCATCAATGGCTATCCCGGCGCTGAACGCGGTCTCAGGTACGCCTTTAAACAGGTAATGGGAAAGAAAAAGGCGGAATTCTTTTTTGATACATGGCTCGATCATTTTTTCAATGAAGAGGATGTCAAGTTTCTGAAATCGATCGGGGTTACCTGCATCAGGATTCCCGTAAATTACAGGCACCTGGAGGATGATACCCATCCCTTTCAATACCTGAGCAAGGGCTTTACACGCCTTTCAAAGGCCGTTGAATGGGGCAACAAACACGGCATATACACAATCATAGACCTGCACTCCGTTCAGGGTTTCCAGAACCCGGACTGGCATTGCGACAATTCAACACGGCACACGTTTTTCTGGGAACAAAAAAATTTCCAGGACAGGTTCGTGGCGCTCTGGGAAGAGATAGCCAGGCGGTTCAAGGGAAAGGCCGGTGTGGCCGGGTACAACATCATGAATGAACCGGTTAACAATGCGCCGTTCGGCAAGTACGGGAACGCGTACGCCACCAACTGGAAAAGCCTTAACGCCGTGTATCAACGAACGGTCGAGGCCATCCGCGCCGTCGATCCCGAACACATCATCTTCCTTGAAGGCGATCATTTTTCACAGCACTTCAGCGGCCTAAAGGCGCCGTTCGCACCCAACCTGGTCTATTCGAGCCATAATTACAATAAGGGCGGGTTCGGGCCGGGCCCGTATCCCGGGATTATCCGGGACGAGGAGTGGGACAAGGAGAAACAGGCCGAAGTTTTCAACAAACATGATGGAACGAAATTCACGCAGAAACACTCCGTTCCCCTGTGGATAGGCGAATTCGGTTCGGTATATAATGGGCTGAAGGAGGAAATCCCGTTCAGGCTGAAAGCGCTGGACGACCAGATAGCCGTGTTCAACGAAAACGCGGCGCACTGGACGAGCTGGACATACAAGGATGTAGGGGTAATGGGCGTGGTTTACACGGACCCCGATTCCGGATTTATGAAGCTGATAGCCCAGCAGCTAAAAACGAAAATCGATCTCTCGACTGATTTCTGGATGTGGTGGCTGCCCAAGGGGAACATCCGGAACCAGCTGGATAATCTCCATAACAGGATGGTTGAAACCATCGACGATCCTGCCATCAACAAAACGGCGTCCCAGTCTTTCTTTGCCCAGGAGGCGTTATCCGGCTATGTAAGCAATCTCATGCAGCCCGGTTTTGCAACCCTGTTCAAGGACCTGACGGAAAAGAAAATCGACGCGATGCTGTCCGCCTTCAACCTGAACAACTGCATAAAGCGCAGCGAGCTTGCCGATATTCTGGCAAGGCATCTGGCTGACTAGTCTGAGGCGCCTTTCCGGCGTGGTTTTCCCCTAAGTTTCTGATGCCTTCCGCTCACAGGCCTGAGAAGACACCGTTTATCATACCCTATAAGGTCTTTCCTGCCGGCCTTCAGCAGTGCCTTCCGGACCAGTTCGTAGTTCCCGGGATTTTTATACTGAAGCAGGGCACGTTGCATCGCCTTTTCAGACATGTCCCTGGCCACATACACAGGTTCCATTGTCAATGGATTCAAGCCGGTGTGATACATGCAGGTGGACAACGTGCCGGGCGTCGGGTAAAAATCCTGGACCTGCTCCGGGTACAATCTGTTGTCCCTGAAGTATTCAGCCAGCTCTATCGCTTCTTTTAATCCACTTCCGGGATGACCCGAAATGTAGTAGGGAACAAGGAACTGCTTCTTACCGAGTTTCTTATTGATGCGGTCGTACCGTTTCTTGAATTCAATGTAAACCGAATGGGACGGCTTGTTCATCAGCTTGAGTACGGTATCGCTGATATGCTCGGGTGCTACCTTTAATTGGCCGCTGACATGATGCTCACATAACTCGTTGAAAAAAGCGGTATCCGGATCGGCAATGAGATAATCAAACCTGACACCGGAACGAATGAACACCTTCTTTATACCCGGGAGGGCCCTTATTTTCCTTAGCAGGGCAAGGTATTTCTTATGCTCCACCTCGAGGTTTTTACAGAGAGACTGCCCGATGCATTCCCTGTCCGCACAGATGCCACGCTTCTCACTCTTAGCGCAGGGACGGGAACGGAAATTGGCCGTCGGCCCGCCCACGTCATGGATGTATCCCTTGAAACCGGGCATCTTCGTGATGATTTCCGCTTCCTGCAAAATGGATTGATCGCCCCGTGACCGGACCATCCTTCCCTGGTGGAAGGTAAGGGAGCAGAAGCCGCAGTCTCCGTAGCACCCGCGCGTACTGATGATGCTGAACTGCACTTCCTTTATTGCCGGCACCCCGCCTTCGGACTCATAGGCGGGATGGTACGTGCGTTGAAAGGGAAGACCGTGGATTTCATCCAGCTCTTCCGTGGTTAACGGTTCAGACGGCGGATTCTGCCTGATACACCCATCCGCGTACGGCTCGACAAGCACCCTGCCGGAAATGCCGTCGTTGTTGGCATACTGCAGCCGGAAGCTTTCCGCGTATTTACGTTTATCTTTGGTGATTTCCTCAAAGGAAGGAAGGATAACGGTTTCTTCTGCATCGGCCGGATTGCACCGGCATACCGTACCCCGCACACCGGTCAGTTTCCCGGCAGGGGTGCCCTCCTTCAGGGCGGCGGCAATTTCCAGAATCGCCCTCTCCCCCATGCCGTACACAACGAGGTCCGCCTTTGAATCGAGAAGAATGGACCGCCGAACCTTGTCCGTCCAGTAATCGTAATGGGCCAGCCTGCGCAAAGACGCCTCCAGTCCGCCGAGAATTACCGGTACATCGCCGAACGCTTCCCGTATGCGGATGGAATACGTGATGCAGGCCCTGTCCGGCCGCCCTCCCCCCCTGCCGCCCGGCGCATAGAGATCGTCCGACCGGTTTTTCTTTGCCGCGGTGTAATTGCTCACCATGGAATCGATATTGCCCGACGTGACGAGAAACCCGAGTCTTGGCCTGCCGAACACCCTGAATGACTTCGCGCTTGCCGCATTGGGCCGGCTTAATACCGCCACGGTATACCCCCGCGACTCAAGCAGCCTGCCGATGACGGCAATCCCGAACGACGGATGGTCCACGTATGCGTCTCCCGTGACGAGAATAAAATCAGGTTCGTCTATGCCGCGTGACTGCAATTCTTCTTTCGTGATCGGTAAAAACTTACTCATCGGGATAAAAGGTAAAGGTTTTTTCGGTTTACGGCAATAGAGAGCACGGAGGAGATGGGTACGCCGCTGCAGGAAACAGAAGGATGGTTGAAGGCTTTGCTGGGAAGCCCCTGGGTATTAGAGGAGTATTTTGATGTTGACAAATAAAATAAGGTACGATAATGTGCTTAATCAATTTAAATTGTAATGGAACCTGAATATAGAAACTATCGATACGATTAGAAAGGAATGATTTTTTATGAAATTAATTGACAAAGTCATGCTTTTAACGGTTGGCATTTTCAACATGTATCTCTTTTCACTTATAATAAAATTCGATCCTCTCTATTATTTAATAAAATATATCATCACATACGAAATGATGGGACCTTACCTGATAATCCAGCATTCTATAATCGTTTTGATCTCGTTTTTACCATTCGTTCTATTTTTCATATGGTTTCCCATGGCCTATAAAAGAATAAAATATTCCGATTATACTGCATACCAGGCTTTCATAAGAATAATCGTACCCATGATTAACATCTATTTTATACCGAAACTCATACAGGAAATATATAGAAAATGCGAAACAACAAAAGGCCATCAGGAAGGTTCTTTTATAAAATACTGGTGGATACTTTTCCTCCCTTCCCTTTTAATTTATACGATGAATAATTGGAAATATTCTGAATTATCAGAATTTATTACCCTTACCGGCAGGATACTTCTTTTTATCAGTAATCTATTTTTCATTTACATCGTAGTTTTGATTAATGAAAAAACCAGGAAGGAAAATGCAAGGCAGAATCTCCAAATTGAAATATAGCAATAATCCAGACAGTGAAGAATGGACGAAAAAAATATGCCGGTAAAGTCATTTTGCTCCTGGAGCGGGGGGAAGGATTCGTGCCTGGCCCTGTACAAGGCGATGAAACAGGGGTATGAAGCGGTGTGCCTGCTCTGCATGATGATAGAGACAGGGGACCGCTCCCGGTCTCACGGGATCAGCGGCCGGCTTCTGGACGCACAATCGGAAGCTCTTGGTATCCCGATGGTGAGGAAATCCGCTACCTGGGCGGATTATGAAAAAACTTTCCTTTCAGCGCTTGCCGAATTCAAGAACAAAGGAATCGAATGCGGTATATTCGGCGACATGGATGTCCAGGCACACCTGGATTGGGTGGCGAATACCTGCAGGACGGTCGGTTTGCAGTATTTCGAACCGTTATGGCAATGCGACAGGGCAAAGGCGGTCGCGGAATTCATTGACACAGGATTCAAGGCTATCATCGTTTCCTGCAACACCGGGAAAATGGGCGAAAAATACCTGGGACGGGAAATCTCGACGGCGCTCACCAACGAACTCGTTTCGACAGGAGTAGACGCCGCCGGTGAAAACGGTGAGTATCACACGTTTGTTTATGACGGGCCGTTATTTAACAACAGGATTAAATTCACCCCGAAAGAAGTTAAAATGAAAGATGGTTATGCATTTTTGGAATTGGTATTAAAAACTGCTTAAAAATGACATTTAAGAAATTATTTTAAAGAACTCATTAAAACGTGTGTATATATCTTCTCGTAATTCATAAATGTATGGATCGGGTCCATTTTCCTTCTCTACCATGACACATCCAGGACTATTTTTTTCATGAAATAAATCCTTTAGACGCATAACATCTTCAGTGTATCTACTATCTTTTGAATATTCACTGATTTCTTCAAATATTTTATCCGGCTCGGGAGCGTATCTTAGTATGAAATACATATAATATAAGTCCTTTGCCTTTTTATGTTCTTCATCCCTGTCTCTACTTGTCGCTCCCTTATGATAAAGAAAGGCAGATGGTACTGGACAATTCAATTTGTATCTCTTTATATCCTGTTTGTTTATAACCTCGATTTTAATACCATGTGAAAGAAGAAAATCGAATTTCTTCAGACGGTGCAAATAAATTTCCCTACCAAGCAACTCATTACTTACCTTGACATCCAAATCCGGTTCTGCTATGAAATCCAAACGAATTACGCCATTTTTATATAAAACAACGGGGACTTCTTTACCAAATTCAATATGACGTTCCTTATAATTTCTGTTGGATAATACTTTATAAATAGTGTCTGGAATTGATTGTATTGGGGTATTTAAAATACCGAAATCAACATCGGTGGTTGTGACCGGCAGAACCTGCATATCATTCCATAAAAAACGCATATAAACAAAAGGCAGCCAGCCTCCGACAAGCATTAAATTATCAAGATGTTTTTCAACATCAGTCAGTATGTTATAAAACTGTAACTCGATCTCATATTGCTCATCCAACGCCATCACCTCGTTCATTAAGGGTTTCCTTCAAGAAATCGGCATGTTCTCTGCCTCTTGGCTGGAAATTATAGAGATCCAGATAGAGTTGAAGATTGGCGACAACCGGGAACCCACGAATCATCTGTTTATGAAGAAAGACATTGGACTTGTAATAGGATCTAATAATATGGACATTCCCTCCGTTTGCCAATTCTTTAAGTTCTAGTTTTTGCCGTAGCTTTAGGAGTTCCTTATCCCATAAGTTCTCATTTAAGTAGAGATGAATATCATCTGATCTTACATACGACGTCAATAAATTCGCTCCTGAGTGTACTGTTAAGGCATATTGTTCCGGCTTAAGCACGGACTTCAATTTTTGAAGAAACTTCTTGTCAGGATTGTAATACGTATATATGAAATTCTGATAAAAATCATAAGCGCGGACCCAAGCAGACAAAATATTGTCCTTAGCTGACATTTTAAGGGAGCTGCCGACACCTCGTTTAACCCATGTCACGTATCCTTGTTTTTCCATCTCTGAAATGACTGCCTGTGCCAATCCGAGACTAACCCCTCCTGGTACAGTAAAATCCCTTAAAACCCATGAACGATCCGGTTTATGAAGCATCTGCCTCAGGATATAGGAGGATTTACTGGCAAAAATGTTATGTTTACGTTTTTGGGACCGCATAATGTTCACTTTTATCAAATGTTCATAATATAGTGAACATTATAGTGATTTGAACATTTTAGTCAAGACCACCGCCGGTAAATAAATCGTTTGATGCTGATTGTACTTGCAACTCGTTTTTATAAAATTCATAAAACCGGGCGGGAGGGGGTAGTAATCGAGAAAGGTAATTTCATCCGCCGTTTTTCCGGACTGTAAGGCGTTAAGTACATTTTTCTTAAGCCGTTTAAAAAATTCCAGCTGTTCCTTGATCGCTTTTTTATCCGTTATCGGTCCGTGCCCAGGGATGCATTTTACGATGTCCCAATCCAGCCAGTCTTCCAAAACCTTCATCCATTTCTCGGGATGGCACGTTTCGTCCCCCGCAAGGGTATTCTCGAACGGACCCAACCCGAACATGTGGTCATCACGGGAATGACTTATAAGGGTATATTTTACCGGGAGATTGTATTGTTATTCCAGTTCCCTGCGGAAAGCAGCGGCTACCTGCGGTATCATGGTGGCATCAGCGGCCACAATGTAACTGTCCATAATAAAGGCACCCGCATTGTTGATGAACCGGTAATCAGCAACGGCCGCCGTGTTCTCTGTTACTTTATTCAGTTTAACCTTTATGTTCATATCATCCATAATTCAACATGATTGATTAAAAAACCCTATTAATCAAGGGTATATATAATTATAAAAAGGATACTTGTAGCAGAGCATGGTTTTCTGTATTATTCATCAGCAATAATCAAACGGGAGGATATTCCTGATGAAGGTGCGAAATTTTCTCTGGCTTCTAATTCCGGCAGCCATTGCAGCGGCCTTTTTTCTCGGACCGCGGGTCAATACCGATGTTAAATTCGAAAACATGACAATTACCGGGGATGTGGAGCAATATTTACGTAACTCCGAAATGAAATATCCGGACATCACCCTGGGAACGGAGAAAAAGGTAGTCTGGGCAAATAACGGGGCGAAAACGCCTGTTTCCCTCGTGTTTTTTCACGGATTTTCGGGAAGCAGGCAGGAAATGGTTCCGGTAATGGAAAGAGTTTCAACCCGGCTGAAAGCGAATCTTTTCTATACGCGTTACGCCGGCCACGGCCGCGGCCCGGAGGCAATGGCCGAACCGGACCTTCAGGACTGGGTGAATGACACGGTGGAGGCGGTGGCTGTCGGTGAGAAAATCGGTGAAAAGGTCATTGTTGTCGCGCTCTCAACGGGGGCTCCTCTTGCCGCGTACGTGTCTTTACAGATGACCGCCATTTCGGCATTAATCCTGATTTCCGCCAATTACGGACCGGCAGACGGTTCGGCGGAACTCATGCTTCTTCCCTGGGGCAATATAATTACAAAGATAGTTGTTGGCGATTATTATCATTACGAACCAATTAATGAACGCGATGCAAAATACGCGACATACCGGTTCCGCTCGGAAGCTTTGCTGACCATGATGGCCAGCGTCGAACTGGGCAGAAAAACGGCATTAGAAAACATCACCATTCCCGTCCTCTTTTTATATGCCGATACCGATGCAACCGTTTCCCTGCCTCAGATAAAAGAAGCGTTTAATAGAACAGGAAGTACCGACAAGGAAATCAAAGCGGTAACCGGGGCAGCCGAACACGTATTGGCAGGAGACATCCATTCCCCGCAGACCACTGACCAGGTTGTGGAATTAATTGTGGATTTTATTCGAAAACGGTTTGTGGAATAAAAAAATGAGCCGCGAAGGATTCGAACCTTCGACCCACGCCTTAAAAGGGCGTTGCTCTGCCGACTGAGCTAGCGGCCCATACATTAATGATGGAAAGTAATCATCGAATTCTACGTATTAATGTAAACACCAATAGTCCGATAAATTACTTTTTTTTGAAGTCGGAAGGCACTATAACAATTAGAAAACACTCTGTCAACCGTACTGGCTAAAAATCTGCATTTATTTGTCCAACTTCAAGATAAATCGCCTGTACTATGAGAATTCGAACCATCTTTTCGGTAAATTTCCAGTATCAGTAATCGAACGCGAAATCGATCATCACATTGTACTGGGGATTCAAGCTGGGACACAGGGATTCCTCCGTACCGAACATGGACACGTTCATTTTCAGGATTGTGAGGTCAAGCCCGAAACCGCCGGCAAACAGGCCTTCTGCAAAACCAGCCCTCAGGTGGAGTATTTCCAGGAGGGAAACCTCCATACCGGCACTCAAGTGGAGGAACCAGTGTTTATCAGTGGCAGGATGGGTGGCAAACCCGAGGATGTCCTGGTAATCGATGTAGATATCCAACTTACTGATGACACGGCCTATTATTCCCAGGGGCGGAGTCACCTTGATGCCTGCGGAAAGATCCGCCGGGACATATCCCATTTGGTTTGTAAAGGTGAAATTGCTTAGCATGTCCATCATTGAAGGAAAAATCATCTGGTAAGTGGCGGAAAAGACATCCCGGCCTACAATACCGACTGTCAAAATATCAGCTATATTATACATGATGCCGGCATCCAGTCCGCCGCCCAGACTCATCGTAAGGGGGTCGGCCATGATGAATGCGGAAGGATCAAAATAGAGTGATGATAAAAACGCCAGGCGCGTGGAAATACCTTCAACCGTTCCCCGGCCCAATACCTTGAGCTGGGCACCGATGTCCAGTGTTCCCGCTTCCGGGGGCAGGGGGATACGGAAGGTATACCCTCCCGTCACTACCAGGTTCTGCCTGTAAAAACGGCCTATGTCCATGACGATCGTTTTGAATTCAATTTCGGTCCAACTGAAAATGCCGACGGAAAAACCGTCAATCAGCATGGCAAAGGAAATCGGGCCCACGATGGTGATCCCCGTATTGAGATTATGGAGCATGGCATTCAAGCCGGGATCGGTTAAGGGATCGGCACCGGTATTGGCAACATTGATGATGGCAGTGGCAATATCAAAAACCGGCCCTTTCAGGCCAATAGCCATTTCCGCTACAAGCCATTCAAATGGAACGTACTTTATGCCGGCGGGATTGGTGAATATGGCCGTATAATCTTCCGAATAAGCGGCATGGTACCCGCCCAGAGCGGAGATCCTGGCATTCATGAGAGAAAACGGATCCTCATTGGCCTGGGGAAATACCTGGCAGACAATCAGCGAAAATAGTAAAAGGAAAATAAATACTTTAAAGCTTCGTGAATACATTCCGTCTCCTCATTTATGGTGGTGGTAATCCTGACAGATCTATTATGGCACCCATACAAAGTGGTAGATCAAATAATACAATTCCGGATAATGGATACGGTAAGCCAGTGGAATAACTTCCAATATCAGTGAGTATAGCGGCATATGATGGAAATGCCGGATTTAACGGCGCACTGACGTAAGCCCTATAACTTAATTCTCCGAGTGTTACAGGAGCCGGAGCATCATTTGCAGCAAACCAGGCAATTTGGTCGTCAATTTTTGAGATATAATACTCTGCCTTGGATAAAACTTTTCCGTTTGCCTCCGCATCACCGAAATATTGAGCGGCTTCCAGAAAATGATCAACTTCACTCACAGGTGTTATAGTGGGGTCGAAAATTTCATCCGTACGAATTTCTATAAATCCCAAAGCATCAGGAGTGGGGATCGGAACTGTTGTAGCAATCGTATTGAATTCTGACAAATAACCCACAATTAAAGGTTCTATTTCAACCACATCAGCCAAATCGGTTGCGTATATTGCCGTGACGTAATTCAACTCGGCGTCCGTATCGTTCGGGGGGACGGCAAGCCTTGCTTTAAGGGTTGTATATAAAGAAACCTTTTCACTGTCCGTACTCGAGGGTAATGCCGAAAAAGCGTAATCGATCAATTGGTCATTGGTAAGCGTATCGAGGCCTGGTTGGAGTGATTTGAAAAATTGGGTGGTGAAAATGTCCTGGCATCCGGCAATAAATGTGAGTGTTGTTATTACAAGCCCCAAAATCAGGGCTAAAAAAGCTGTCTTACGCATAGAATTCCTCTCTTTCTACCATTA
Organism: Spirochaetales bacterium; assembly: GCA_016928415.1. Taxonomy (GTDB): domain Bacteria; phylum Spirochaetota; class Spirochaetia; order SZUA-6; family JAFGRV01; genus JAFGKU01. The sequence goes on along the minus strand of JAFGKU010000097.1, from coordinate 11,363 downwards.
TACTCCCTAAATATCGTAAATTCAAACTCAACCCGACACTTTATGAGGCTTGTATTACTCCTTTTATTGTATCGGTTGAATTACGGACGGGACTTAATCCCCCCGCTAAAATCTGAGAATCAGGTCAAACGCCAAACCGGTATTGGGGATATCGCCGAAATTCCGGCCCAATTCCCGGGTAAACAGCGCTGCGTTGAATTCCGCGAAAGACGCTTTTGCGCCCATGCCGAAGGTGAGGTAGCCCTGGTTTATGCCTGCCTGAACGTTGAAAGTACCTTCAAAAAACCGGCAATTGACCCCGGCATGAAGCAGGGTCCAAAACGACATATTGTCAACCGCCGCTTCCACGATATCCTGTATATCCAGGACCACCGTCGGGTCGAATATTTTTTTAACGCCGAAATCGATATTCCAGGAAGCGCCGATGCTTACATTCATGGGAATATAGTACAGGTCACCGGCGACGGGTGAACCGGTGTCGGCCTGGAACGAGGATAAGCCCGAAAGAATGTTCCCGATTGTGCTTGCTTTATATAAAAAGACGGTACGCCCGATATCCCTGATGCTCAACCCGATTTTCAGGCTTCCCAAATCGAGAATCGCGCCCGCATCAAAGCCCACGCTGATGCCGTGCACGGCGGGTACCGAGTTGATGCTTGAAAAAAAATCGTAATTGAGGGAGGGATCGTAAACCGTATCGATAAAATCATTCATGATCTGCTCCGCATCGCTGCTGGACAGGATGGCATTGATCCTGTACAACGGGCGGAGATTGAATCCGAGGCTCAGGGAGGAATTCTCAAAATCCAGGGTAAAGGCATAACCGGCCGTTAAACCGAAGGTGGCGTTCAAATACCCGTCCATGGCCGGGGCCAGCCTGTCACCGTGAAAAAGGGAGTCAACCATCAAGGTGGCCCCCAATCCGAATCCGCCGTCTATAAAAGCGGCACCGATCGATCCCCCATAGCCGTACCCTCCCTTTTTCATCTGGGCGTCATAAAAATCAACGGCCGCCTGGGCATCAGACCAGTTCGTGCAGAGGGAATCCCCGGGGTTGGTATACATCCAGAAACTTGCGGCAGGCAGGATAAGCCCCTGCCCTTCCTCGTTAACGTATCCTGCGGGATTATAAAAAAGGGAGTAATAACCGCCTGGGTCCGCCGTAAACGCGCCGCCCTGTCCCAATATAAAGGGGCTTAACGGTAAAAAAGGTGCTTCCTTGTATTCAGCGGCAAAGCAGGAAAGGCTCAAAATCAACAGGATGACGGAAATGCCGGTTTTCTTCATTATTCATTCCCCCCGCTTATATAACACCGTATTCTCCTTAAAAGGTACACATAAAGGGGTAAGAAATGGATAAAGATAAATTTTTCCGGTACTGACAGGCGGTTCATACCTCTCCTTTGTAAATCTCGAGATCAAAACATCACTTTTTTTAATTTCTTAACGTGTTGAGGATTAATATCCCTCATTTTAAAATATACATCGAATATGGCTAAAATCCAACCTCTATTTCCATTTTCGCTTTATATTACCGTTAACCTTAACAATATTTCGTATAAAGTGCCTGCCCGTCGGTTTTTTCAACAAGCACGGAAACGCTGTTCCGCCTGTAGGCCTGTTTTTCGGGCATGCCTGATACGAAGCAGCGGCAATAATTGGCGGATAGGCCTTTCCACATTCTATTTTCGCTTCCCGGCTCCGTGCAATCCTCTTCCAGAACCACTTCCAGCACGCTGCCAGGCCAGAGGTCAAGGTATTGGCCGTGTAAGCGCGAGGATAAGGCAATCATCTTCTCCGTGCGCTTTTTAATGATCGAAGCGGCCGTCGTCCGTTTAAAATGGAATGCCGTTGTGCCGGGACGGGGTGAAAAAGGAAACACATGCAGATACGAAAAGGGGATATCCCGGACAAGCTCCAGGGTCCGATTAAAATCCTCTTCGCTTTCGCCGGGAAAGCCGGTAATCACATCGGCGGCCAGGAAGCAGTCCGGTCTGGCGCGCCGTAATGCGGCAGCGGCCTCCCTCACCTTTTCACTTTTGTACCGCCGCTTCATTGCGGAAAGCACGGTATCCGAGCCGGACTGAACCGGCAGGTGAAAATGCGGGCAGACCCTGTCGTTTTTTACGACGTCTATCAGATCAGGCCCGATTTTTTCAGGCTCAAGCGATGAAAGCCTGAGCCTGAAAGGTTTGTCTATGCGTAAAATCGAAGACAGGAGGCCGGACAGATTCATTCCCTTCCAGGAATAAGAGGATATGTTGATTCCCGTGAGAACAATTTCACGAAAGCCCTTGCCGAGAACCAGATGAATCCTTTCAAGGATCTTTTTCCCGTCAAGAGACACCGATTTTCCCCTGGCCAATGGTACACGGCAGTAGGCGCATTGTCCGTCACAGCCGTCCTGTATCTTCACAAAAGCACGTGAATGGAAAACGTAGTCTCCCGGGTCAAACGCAAATCGATTACCCGTGACGGGGATTCCGTCAAGCAAAGCAGCAAGGTCTTCCCTGTGCAGGGGTGAAGGGGAATATATATCCGAAAGGCTTCCGGCGAGGCTTAAGATTTTTTCCTTGCTGTCCTGCGGCACCACCACCACACGGTCCGATAGGTCGGCGAGGGTTTGCGCATTGAGCTGGGCATAACACCCCGTCACAAGGACCAGGGCGGAGGGATTTTCGGATAAAACCTTTCTTATCATCCGCCTGGCTTTCTGCTCGCTTTTAGAGGTAACGGTGCATGTATTTATGATATAAAGGTCGGCCTTTTCATGGTAATCCACCAGGGTAAATTTCTGCCTCCGGAAAGCGTCCGCCAGGGATTCCGTTTCAAATTGGTTCAGTTTGCATCCAAGGGTATAAAAGGCTGTTTTGTACATTCGGGGACCAGACGGGAACTTATTCACCCATCAATTTTTTGACCCGTGCCGAACCGCGCTTGGCTTCCGCCATATTGGGATTGAGCGCAAGGGCTTTCTTGTAGGCATCAAGCGAAAAAAAGTAATCCTTTGCCATTTCACGCGCGTAGGCGGCCTTGGCCCACCACTCCGCCACCTCTTTATCGTAGTAACAGGCCGTGGAAAAGGATATGTCGGCATTGCTGAATTCGCCGTACCTTAAATAAATTTCTCCCATGTAATAATAGACATACTTGATGCGTTTATCCGATGTGGCAATGTTCGCGAATTCCTCCAGGTATTTAAGGGCATTCTCGTTTCTTCCCAGAAAATAGTTTGCCTCGCCGGCTATCAGGATGATCCTTCTGTCAAACCGGGCAACTTCCAGGGCTTCCTCGGCATACCGAAGGGCATCTTCATACTTTTTCATTTCAAGGTAACTCATCCCGATAATGTTGTAAGCGTCCATGTCTTTCGGCGTTTCCACGAGAATCTGCTGGCAGGCCTTGATGGCCTCATCATATTTTTTGTCATTGTAGAGGGCCTGTGCATCGGGCTTGTCCTCTGCAAAAGCATTAACCGACGCAAGAGACAGCAGGACGGCAAGACAGAATAAAAAAGGGGGTTTTTTAAGCACCTTCTTGATAATCACTCCCGTCCTGGTATTCATAATTTTTTTGATTGTTATTCCCGTTGTTGTTGATTTTATTTCCATCGTCATCACTTTTCTTCCCTCCCATATTGCAGTAGCCGTTGAATTTACAGCCGCTTTCAATTTCAATTTCAGGGCAGACGATATCGCCCGTCACTACGGCCGAGGAAAAAAGCTCCACCTTGGACCTGGCCTTGATGTTTCCCTTTATTTTTCCCCGCGCGGACACAATATTCGCCTCTACCTTGGCTTCAACCGCGGCGTTTTCATCCACATAGAGGTCTCCCCTGGCAAGGATTTCTCCCGTGACTTTTCCCTTGACCATCAAGGGTTTTTCAAAATTAATGACACCGTCAAAATCTATATCCGAGGCCAAAATGGTGTCTATTTCACTCTCGTCCTTTTTTTTGATTCTTACTTCACTCATTCAATGACTCCCTTAAAGCAAAAAAATGTGTGCCTGCTATTAATCGCATATCGCTTTTTTATAATACAGGAAGGAAAAAGTGTCAATAAATCGGCAAGTGTATCTATGAAAATATAAAAAGTCCGGCTTCCCAATTAAATAATTGAAAAACCGGACCTCACAAGGCAAATTAAAGATAAAAGAGTAGACAAAGCGTTACATTTTAGCCTTTAATGCAGCCTCTTTGAAGGATTTACTGAAAGTAAATTTGGGAACTTTCGTTGCTTTTTTGGCGGGAATCGTCATTTCTTCGCCGGTGATGGGATTTCTCCCTTTTCTCGCCTTTCTTGCTGGCCGCAATCTCACATACATCTTTCCCAATTTACCCATTGGAACTCTCTGTCCGGAAAGAACGCCGGAACCAATCAGGTCAAAAACGCTCTCAAAAAATTCTTTGGCTTCCTTCTTTGTCACGGCATGTTTATCTGAAAGATAATTCACCATTTTGGAAACGGAGTAAACATCAGGCAGCTGCGCTTTTTTTGGTGCGCTTTGTTTAGTTGACTTGGCAGAAGCCTTCGCTTTGGAAGCCTTCTTAACCTTTTTTTTAGTTTTTCCTTTTGAGTTTGCCATATTCCTTCCTTTTTAAAATAAAATATATTACCCATTACAGGGTATTAATACCAAAAATAGTAAGGACATTTTTTTAATGCCCTTCATTACGGCAAAACAAAATTACACTTGCATTTTATTATATTATTCGGTAACGGTCAAGTAAATATCAATTGATTAAGGTAGAAAACATCGAAAAAACCCTGTATTTTACGGTAAATTTTGAGTTAATCATTTAATTCACCCTTGCGCAACCTGTCGTTCCCGTTTTCTTAAGCCATTTATTTTGTAGGCGGCTTAAGTCAGGGACTTTAACCCCGCGTATAAGAAGGGATAAACGCGGAAAATAAAAAAATCAAAAGCAAGTGTATTTGAAAAAGGAAGGAGTCTTGTATTAGAATGTTAAAAAGGATATTTACAAACGGTTTGACGAAGGATGAATCAGAAAAAGAAAAAATCTTGATTTCATATTTAAGTCATTAATACCGATAATATCGATGAAAGATTGGAATTTAAGGAAAGATAGGGTTAAGAGGAATTTAAGAGGGACTTGAAATGCTAAACTCGTATTCGTTCAGTGGACTTTCAATTATCTCGCAAGATGGATTCATTCAAAATTCCTCGATAAAAATCCGGAACAATAGAATTGCCGGCATCGGCGGCCAAAAAGCGGATTACAATATCGATTTTAACAATAGATATTACCTCTATCCGGGCATCATCAATGTCCACGACCATTTACGGGGCAACTACCTTCCCAAAGTGGGCCCCAAGAACGGGAATTTTTACCTGAACTGGTCCGTTTGGGACTATGATCTGCAGCATTCCAAAGTTCGTGATGAAAGGGAAAAAAACACGGTTCAGGACCTGTATCTGCTGAGCGCGTACAAAAACCTTTTTTCCGGCGCCATTACGGTGAACGACCATTTTCCCCATGCGGAAAACGAAAAATACATCTCCGTTCTGCCCATCAGGATCATCACAAACTACACGCTCGAGCATTCCTGCGCGTCTTTTTCGCTTAAATGGGGTGACGGCATAGAAACGGAACATAAAAGGGCTGTTGAAAAAAATTTTCCCTTTATCATTCATTGCGAGGAAGGTTTTGACCGGGAAACCCAGAACTCACTCGTCAAACTGGAAAAAATGGGCTGCCTGGACGACCATAACGTACTTATCCACTGCATCGGATTTTCAAATTCGGACATCAGGAAAGTTAGCAGGGCGGGAGCGTCGATTGTCTGGTGCCCGGGTTCCAACATGTATATGTTCAATGTGACGTGCAAGATCAGGGAAATCCTCAAAGCCGGTATCAATGTCAGCATCGGTACGGACGCGACCCATTCTGGAAGCGCCAATATCATAGACGAGATGCAGTTTGCCAGGAAAACATACAGGAAGATCTATTCCGAGGACCTTGATGCGAAAACGATATTCGACATGGTAACGATTAATCCGGCCAGGGCCTTCAGAATTCAGGATGATCTGGGAAGTATAGCCCCGGACAAGCGGGCGGACTTTCTCGTCCTGAAACCAAGGCGCAGGGACCCGTATGAGGCCTTTGTCAACATGCGGATGCAGGACATAGAACTGCTCGTTTTGGACGGCAAGCCCATTTACGGGATGTCCGCCTATAAGGATTTCTTCGAAAAAAACGGTTCTGGATTCACCAGGACCAGGGCCAATAAAAAAGAAATCTACGTCAAGGGAGATCCCGCAGGATTAATGAAAAGAATCTGGAAAGCAACCGGAAAGAAAAAACATCTTAAATTCATCCCTCTGGATCTATAGAGCACGGAACCTGTAAAATTAGCGATTTTTAATGGAGCCTTTATTGGAAAAAACGGTTCAAAATTGTTTATAATTAATAGGCAAGGCAGACCGTGGATAATTATATTCTATAAAACGGTATTTTTGAAGGGAAACCTTAAAGAGCATGTCGCCGAAGACGGTTATTTATAAAAGTAATTCCATCATCTATTTCAAGGAAGATATCAATAACGATAAAATTTATCTCCTGAACGAAGGGAAGGTGGTTCTCAATTACCTCAATATCGAAACCGGGCAGGATATTCATGAATTGATCAAAACCGGGGAATTTTTCGGCGTCAGGTCGGCGTTCGGCAGGTATCCCCGTGAAGAAACCGCCATGGTAACACAGGATTCGAAGGTGATCGTCTTCTCCGTTCCCGAGTTTGAACAATTTGTTTCATCGAATTCACGCATCATTTTAAAGATGCTCAAGGTCTTTTCAAACCAGCTTAGAAGGATTCATAAACAGGTTCAAAATCTCCTCAATGCGGAAAACCAGACAAATCCTGAAATAGGCCTGTTCAATATCGGGGAATACTACCTGAACGCGAAAAAATACAACCAGGCGCTATATGCATTAAAGAGATATCTCGTGTACTATCCATCGGGAGAATTCTCCAAGAAGGTGACGGGCTACATAAAAATGGCGCAGGAATACGTTACGAAATACGGGGAAGGCGGAGGGCCGCCCGTAACCACGGCGAAACCGACCGAAACCGCCGTGCAAAAGCCCCAACAGACCAAGGTCATGTCTCCCATCGCCCAAAAATTTTACAATGCCGTGACGCTCATTGGCCAGGCGGATTACAGCGGGGCCTTGAAAGCGCTCAATGCAATCACACAACAATCCGAGGATGAGGAATACAAGCTGAAGGCCCTGTTTGAAACGGGCAAATGCTACTTCAATCTGAAGCAATATGGAAGCTGCATAAAGTGCTACATGTCGCTGGTGCAGAATTACCCGAAGCACCCCGATATGAAAGAAGCCCTGTATTACATCGGGCAATGCTATGAAAAAAAAGGGGACAAGCCGAAAGCGCTTGAAATATACAGGCGGGTTCTTAAAATGACGGCTGAAAGCGAACAGCTCTGCAGCAACGTGCACAGGTCAATACGTAACCTTGAAAAAGGATAAGATTTCCAGGCGGGTGGGGAAAGGAAAGTTTAAGACCAGTCAGATGGCGAAAGGAACATATTGATGAATTTGAACAAATCGCTGGAAGAGAGATTCGGGAAAAGATACAAAAAGAACGAAATAATCTTCTGCGAATTCGAACCGGGAGATACTTGCTACCTGATTCAATCCGGCAAGGTGGAAATAGTCAAGATAATGGCCAACCTTGAAAAAACGATCGATATTCTCGAGCCCGGTGAAATTTTCGGCGAAATGGCAATCCTGGAACAGGCCCCCCGGTCGGCTACGGCGATTGCGGATGAAAATGTCGAACTGCTGGAATTCAACCGGGAGAATTTCGTTATCCTGATGCAGGGCAACCCGGCGATTGCCCTCAAGCTACTGAAACTTTTCACCAAGCGTATTTACGACCAGAAAAGGCGGTTCATGATACTCACCCTGGAAGAGACGGATGCCAAGGTAGCGGATGTGTTTATCATGCTGTCTGAAAGAATGCCCAGGGACCCCCTTGATGGCGACATGGTTGAAATTGAAGCAAACGTGGAAGACATAGCGCATTGGGCCGGTATCCCGCCTTCCAAATGCCAGGAAGTGATCAATCACTTCGTTTACCAGGGACGGATAGAACTGTTTCCCAATAAAATAAAAATACGCAATATCAATGACTTTGTCCGTTTCGTCAATTCAAAACGAAAACCGTATATACGTCAATAAAGCACCCTGAGCAATCCTTTTTTCTTTGCATACAGAACCACTTCCTCCACCTCATAAGCGAACACACGGCGTGAAAGCTTCTCATATTCTGCGGCATGGTAACAGGGCCTGTACTGGTCCATGATGTTTACATAAGTATCGAGCGGAAGATTATCCGTTATAAAATCAATTACCTTGAAGGATCCTGCCTGCTGAAAAGGGAGAACAAGATGTCGGATGAGCAATCCACGATACGCTACCCCCCTCTCGTTCATCTTCAACGAACCCGCCTGGCGTTGCATTTCCAGAAGCGACTGCGAACAATGCTCAAAATACTCCTTGCACCCGGAATATTCCAGGGCTGCCGCATTATCCCCGTACTTGAAATCGGGCATGTAAATATCCACCAAACCGTCCAGTTCCCTGAGCCATTCAGCGTTTTCATACCCTCCGCAATTGTATACCACGGGCAGGTTCAATCCCTGCTTTTTCGATTCCCGTATTACGTCGAAAATCTGCGCGGACTGGTGGGTCGGTGAAACGAGGTTTATGTTCTCAGCACCCTGGTTCTGGAGCCCCATCATCATCCTGTGCAGTTCTTTTGCATTGACCGTTCTCCCGGTATCGAGCTGGCTTATGTCGTAGTTCTGGCAGAAAACACAGGACAGGTTACAGGATGAAAAAAAAATAGTACCGGAACCTCCCCGCCCGACGAGGACGGATTCCTCACCGAAATGGAGACTCGCCTGGCAGATAAGAAGCGAAGCGTCAAGCCGGCATTTACCGCGTTCTCCGTGCAACCGGTCCACGGAACAGGAATGGGGACATTGCATACATTTGTTTAAACGGTCTACAAGGCCGGACATACTTAAAAAAATAAAAAAAAGCCAGGGGTGGGGATTGAACCCACGACCTGCTCATTACGAGTGAGCTGCTCTACCACTGAGCTATCCTGGCTCTATGTTAACTTAGCCGGTTGCATAAGCCGCCGGAAATAAATGCCGGCCCTTATGAATTCCGGTCGTTACAGGGTGTCAAGTGTATAAAGGAATAAAAAAAAAATCAAGCGGGTTGCCATGAATTTCCAGATGATTTTTAAGTGAATTGACTTGCTATAAAAGGCATAAAAAATCTTAATTAATTCTCTGCGCCCTCAGCGCATCCTCTGCGGACTCACCAAACTTTCTTGCGGTCTCCTTATAAATTTTAATACACCTGTGCTTACTCAAGGGCTTCAGCGAATCGTGAATAATTACCGTGAGGAGTAAATGGGTTGAAGACGCAGAGTCCGCAGAGAAGACGCTGAGAACGCCGAGGTATAGGATTTTTTTCTTATTTTAGTTTATTACCAACCAAGATAATTGTTATGATAAAAAATTTTTAGTTATAATTAATTTAAAAGGCCGTCCTTGTTACGGGACGGCCTTTTAATATTTATTAGAAAAACATGCTAAAAATCAATAAATCTCGAATTCCCAGAGGGAATAGCCCCATCCGGTGTTGCGCGCCGTGCCGTACATTCTCACGTACCGGGCGCTCGCCGCGGTAAACGATATATCGTCCGTTCCTCCATCACTGCCTGTCGTCGAGTAAACAGTGGTCCAGGTGGAATTGTTCGTCGAAACCTGTATCTGGTAGGAGCTGCCGTAGGCCGTCTCCCACAGAAGTACTACGCGTCTTACCGTCATGGCGGTACCGAGATCGACCGTGATCCACTGGGGGTCGCTGAAGGCGCTGGACCAGCGGGTCCCGGTATTGCCGTCCACCGCATAACCCGGCTCGTATCCCGCCGCTTCATTGGAAGAGGACGTGGCGGTCTTGTTCAGGGCAAGGTTGCCGCCGCTTGTGGGAGTAGGAGCCGGTGTCGGCGTTCGCGTGGGTGTGGCTGTCGCCGCCTGGGTCGGCGTCGGCGTGGCTGTGGAAACGGTCCCGCCGGGCACTCCGAGGATTTCCCATTCCGCAATCTGCAGGATCGAACCGGAGTTGTTCGTCATGTTCAAGCGGTAGTAGGAATACGCCGTATTGTTTGAAAAAGAGTACTCATGCCGTTCGAAGCGGTTTACAAAGTCTTCTCCACTGCGGCTGTCCAGGGTGGACCATGTTGATCCGTTGTTTGAACCCTGGAGGGTCCAGGTATACGGATCCCTTTCCGGGGCATCATTGGCGGAGGTCATGGCATAGCGGGTAATGATCGATGTCGAGGACTGCTGGAACTGGACCCAGCCGGAGGCATGGAATGTAAGGTATTTTGTCTGATCATTATTGTCTATCAGTTTCGCTATGTCTTCGCCGGAAGGTGAATCGGTGTATTGTGCTGAAATGGTTCCCGCTGAATTGGTGATGTCCGTCAAATTACCCGTTGTTGGCGTGGGGGTCTGGGTGGCTGCGGGCGTGGATGTCCGCGTGGCCGTGGCCGCTGTGGTCTGGGTAGGCGTGGGGGTCGGTGTCCTGGTAGGCGTATTGGTCGCTGCCGTACCACCGCCGTATACTTCAAATTCCCAAAGGGAATAGCCGTAGCCCGTGTCCCTTGCCGTGCCGTACATCCGTATATACCGGCCGCTGCCGGAAACGGCCAGGGTTTCCACACCGCCTGATCCCGTTGTCGTACTGTAAATACTTGTCCAGCTTGAGCCGTCGTTCGAAACCTGGATCTGGTACGCGCTTCCAAAAGCCGTTTCCCAGTTCAGGACGACGCTGCTGACGGTGTATACGGCGCCCAGGTCTACCATGATCCACTGGGGGTCACTGAAGGCGCTGGACCAGCGGGTCCCGGTATTGCCGTCCACGGCGTAATTCGCTTCCATCCCGGCCGCTTCAACCGAAGATGAGGAGGCCGTTTTATTCAAGGCAAGGTTCGTGCCGCTTGCCGGGGTTGTCGGGGTAACGTTGGGAGTCGGCGTGGGCGTGGGGCTGTTAGCGCCGGAAGTGTAGGTCGGTGTCAGGTCGGGTACGGGGGTGACGATAGTCGGGCTCGGCGTGTAGGTCGGCGTAGGCGTGCCGCCGGCCGTACCGTACACCTCGAATTCCCAAAGCGAATAACCCCAGGCCGTACCTCTCGCCGTGCCGTACATTCTTATATATCTTCCCGTACCGGAAACGCTCAGGGTTTCCACCCCGCCCGTTCCCGAAGTCGTGGTATAGATGCTTGTCCAGTTCG
>JAFGKU010000007.1 GCA_016928415.1 Spirochaetales bacterium | reverse complement strand
CCAAAATTATATTTTTAACGCCCAAATATTTAAGTAAAATATTCAAGGAACAAACGGGGAAATGTTTTAATGAATACAAACTGGACGTCAAAATGAAATATGCAAAAGAATTACTTCAAAATACCGGTTATAATATCGATCAGATCGCCTATAAGTTGGGCTATAAAAAATCCGAATCTTTCATCAAAATATTCAAAAAGTTTTCCCATTTGACGCCGACCGAGTTTCGCAGGCAAATGAAAAAAAACGGGGAATAAAATATCAATGAAACATGGTGAGAAAGATTTTAAAAAAAAGTCCTACCAAAAGCAGATTGAAAAATTAAAAGAGACGGGAATTAAATTAGAAGTAAATCATAAAAGACTGCAAAATGAAATTAAACAAAAAAACAATCTTTTGGAGCGTATTTTTTCCAACACCCACATTTTGATTGCCTACCTGGATGAAAATTTCAATTTTATCCAGGTAAACAACACGTATGCCAATTACAATAAAAAGTCGATTAATTATTATACCGGAAAGAATTATTTCGCTTTATATCCCGATAAGGAGTATAAAAAAATATTCAACCGGGTATTAAAAACAGGGAAGTCATACATTATCTTTGGGGAAAAATTCCATTATGACAGGAATATGGAGAAATTGAATGACAGTTATTGGGACTGGAGTCTGCATCCCGTTTTCGATACGGACAAAAAGGTTGACGGTATGATTCTGACGCTTTTGGATGTTACGGAACGGGTAAAAGCGCAACAGGAATTGATAAACACAAAAGAACAGCTGCTTCAGTCAAAACGATTGTCGGATTTGGGATTATTGGCGGCGGCCGTTGCCCATGAATTAAGAAACCCGCTTAGTGTCATACAGGCTGCATTGTATAATATTGAAAGAAAAAAAGGGAAAGCCCCCATTCAACCTCAGCTCTATACAATTGAAAAAAAAATACGGGAAGGTGATCAAATCATTACAAATCTTTTAACCTACGCAAAAATTAAAATTCCGGATTTCAAAAAAGCCGACATCCTGACACTGCTGGACGAGTCCATTGGCATGGTTAAGCTTATTTTTCCCATTGAAAATATCCAAATTAATAAAATTATAAGTGACGATTTTATCCGTTTCATTGAAATTGATCCTGTCCAGATTAAAAAGGTTCTTGATAATATCTTATTGAACTCATTTCAATCCATCAAAAAAAGGAAAGGCGTAATAGAAATTCATGCGAAAACAGTCAATAACCATATGGTACTGACCATCGTTGATAATGGAGAGGGCATAAAAAAAGCCGATTTATCCAGGGTATTCGAACCGTTTTTTACAAGAAAATCACGGGGAACGGGCTTGGGCCTGTCGATCAGCATGGAAATTATAAGTCTTCATAACGGAAAAATTACAATAGACAGCAAATTATCAAAAGGCACCACAATCGTTATTGAATTGCCGTACGCGAAGTGACCGTCATGATAAAAAAGATATTGATAATTGAGGATGACAAGGATATGTGCAATGAATTAAATGAAGCATTGATGGATTTGGGCTATCAGGTTCATTTGGCTTTTAACGGTTTGTCCGGAAAAAAAATGATTGTGAAGGATAAATTCGACTGTATTGTTCTGGATTTGAAAATCCCCAAATATGACGGGTACCAAGTGTTGAATTTTATCCATAAGAATAATATCCGGTCCAAGGTCATTGTTATAACGGCGAGAATGAAGATTCATTATGAAGAAATAACCAGGCGGAATCATGAACAGGCAGATAATGACTTGTTGAAAAAAGTGGATTCCGTTTTAATAAAGCCCTTTAAATTAATCGAATTAATAAACGAAATAGAAAAGCCATAAAATCAAGCCCTGAAGGGGTATTTATCCTGTTTTATTGACATTGAGTGAATAATTCAGGGCGCTCAATAAAATACTACGGGAAAATTATTAAATTTTCGAATCATTCAATCTCGGCGAAAATAGGATCGAGGTCTATCAATGTTTCCATTAAAAAACGTTGTATCGATGCTTTATCCTTTAATTTTAATATTTTCTCCTGAACCCTGGTAAGCAAAGTTTTGTCCAAAAGGGAACATAAATATTTAATAATGGGAGCCCGGGCGGGATAAATGCTTAAAGAACTATACCCCAATGCTATAAGACATAGAGCGCCGGAAGGGTTTCCGGATAATTCTCCGCAAACATTTACATTTTTACCTGTTTTGACCAGTTCCCGGTTTAGCCTGTACAGCATATTAACCACCGGGGGCTGAAAACCGGAATACAGATCCCCTACCGTTATGGACTCCCGATCTACGGCAAGAAGATACTGCACAAGATCATTGGTACCGATGGAAAAAAAATCGGCAACCTTTGCCATGTCTTTTATCTGATATAATATCGAAGGCACTTCAATCATGGCCCCCAAATCGGGCGTACTTTTTAATTTCAATTCTCCCCTTATTTTTTGAATTTTTGATTTTACCAATTCCATTTCTTCACATGTGGTCACCATAGGCAAAAGGATTCTAATGTTAGAATGCATCGAAAAAACTGACATCAGGGCAAAAAGTTGGCTATACAGAAGATCCGGATTTTTCAAAAGAAACCTGACTGATCGCAGTCCCAACAGGGGATTCTCTTCCCGCTTATGCTGGATGTATGGCAGTTTTTTATCGGCACCCACATCAAGAAGCCGTATGGTTACACCGCCGGGAAAGGATTCTGCGAGTTCCTTGTAAACGGCCATCTGGTCTTTTACACTGGGCCAGGAATTGAAACGCATGAAAAAAAATTCGGAACGAAATAATCCAACAGACGGAATTCCGTATTTCCTGGTCCATTTAATATCATGCATAAAGCTTATGTTTGCCGCAATATTGATTTTTTGCCTATTCCTGATTTGACCCCTGATTTTATGTTCGAAAACGGTTCTTATATACTCTTCTTTTTTAATATCATTCTGATAATTTATGATTGTTTTTTCCTCCGGGTTGACAATCACAATCCCATGGTTTCCATCCACCAGAACGGATGTGTCGGGAGGTATTAAGTGGTTAATGCCTTCAAGTTCAGATACCGCCGGAATATTCAAAGCCTGGGCCAGAATGGCTGTATGGGAAGACCTGCCCCCTTTTTCTATAACGATCCCTTTTATTTTGCTTTTTTCCAAAGACACGAGAATGGCAGGGCTTATATATTCCGCGATGATGATTGAGTTATCCGGAAGGGACAGGAACAGGTTGCCGATCGGATCCTGGGATTGCATCATCAATATGATTCTGTGTCCGATATCCAAAAAATCATACGCCCTGTCCCGAAAATACGAATCGTCCATCTGTTTTAATTTCTGCGCCTTGTTTTCTATATATTCGGAAAGGCACACTTCCGCTTTCAGCTTTTTGGAATCAATCATCTGCTTGACATCATCCAGAAAGGTTTCATCCTGAAGGATCAATAAATGAACCTTGAATATATTAATGTCACTTTCTGATAAACGTTTTTTATTTTTTATATTTTTTATGAGTATTTCCATCTCCTGAATGGCCCTGGAAAAGCCTTTGGCTAGCCGTTCTTTTTCGCCCTCGACATCGATATCCGTACTGACATCCATTTCAATATACTCGTTCTGCATCATTTCCGGAATTATAAATGAGTTGCCCATGGCAATCCCCTTGGAAAGCGGAAAGCCATAATGTGAAGCGGATTCTCCTTCTGATTTTGAAGGATCAAACTTGTCCAAAATCTCCCGCACTTCCAACAAGCCGGAGATTCTGGAACAGACTATCCGGACAATTTCTATCTGGGTCTCAGATATGGGTTTTTCCTTTCCATTCCATATTTCCATAACTCCCATACAATTTGACTGTAAAAGTATCGGGATACCCAAATAATTCAAATATTCTTTTCCGGACGCATTTATGACTTCTTTATATTTAATGTGGCTTACAACATTTTGACTGGTGATAATTTCCTTATTGTGGAAAACAGTGCCCGCCAAACCTTCGCCCGGATTGAATTCTTTTTGATAATCACCTTCCGAAGAATTATCAGGTATCAGTTTTTTAGTCCCGGAATCCCATAGATAGAGTATCAAGACATCGAAAAGATAGAAATCCTTAATGATTTTTATAATCCCATTCAAAATGATTTTGATGTCCTGGTTTTGATTGATATATTCATTTATCCTGAAAACCAGATCCAAGGATTTATTTTTCAGCTCCGATGAAACGTGTTTTTTCATTTTTAAACCTGCCTTTCAATCCTTCCATTCAGGAATATATATTATACATTCGGGGCACCTCGAAAAATCATGTCTTATTAATTTTCCTGTTTTTTAGATTGATTAATTGTAATAACAATCTGAATAACGAAGTAATCAGTGATAATCCTGCTATTAAAAGCCATAATTTTACATCATAAATCGGTTTTACATTAAAAAATATATTAAACAGGGGAATATAAATGATACACAAAATCATTATAAACATAAAAAATGAAAAAAATTTCAATAGTTTGTTCGGCGCGCTGAATTTCTTAAAAAAAATTCCATCACGAAGTATAAAAACATAAATCTGCGGTGCAATTAAAGTTATGAGAAAAGATACGGTTTGAGAAAGAACTCTGTCTTTCGTTATGCCGTATGTTATGAGAAATCCGGCTGTAATACAGAGACCGAAAATAATACCATCGAGAAAAATATGCAGCCTGTCCTTAATATAAAGAATCGGATCTTTTAACTTTGAAGGTTTTAACCTCATTATATCATTGTTTGCAGGATCAATTGAAAGGCCGACACTCGGAGCTGATTCCATTATGACATTTGTCCAGAGAATCTGGATGGCGGAAAGTGATGCACCCGGACCAAAAACGGGTGAAAGCAGAACGGTAACGACTTTACCAATATTGCAGGTGATCAGGTATTTCACAATTTTTTTTATATTTGAAAAAACAGTCCTCCCCTCTTTTACCGCCGTAATAATAGTCGAGAAATTATCATCGGTAAGTATTATTTCTGACGCTTCCTGCGAAACTTGAGTTCCTGCCCGGCCCATGGCAATGCCGACGTCGGATTTTTTTAAAGCCGGTGCGTCATTGATCCCATCCCCGGTCATTGCAACAAGATGCCCTTTTTCTTTGAGTTTTTCGACAATTTTTAATTTATCAAGCGGGGCAATTCTTGAATAAACCCGCAGGTCCTCGACCATTCTGCCAAAATCTTTTTCGCTTAATTTCTCAAGATCTTGGCCTTCAATAACCTGCCCGATATTATCAGCAATTCCAACGCTTTGAGCAATACTATAACCCGTTTCCTTACTGTCTCCTGTAATCATAACAACTGTTATATTGGCCTCTTTTGCGGTTTTAATAACATTCTTAACCTCATCTTTTGGAGGATCATAGATTGCAGTACATCCTAAAAAGGTAAAATCTTTCATATCATCAGTATTTATTTTATCGTTTTCCGAGTTCTTTTTTATAAATCCTATTAATCTAAATCCATTTTGTGAACGGCTTTCAAGTTCTTCTAAAATTCGTAATTTTATGAATTTTGTCAGTACTTCCGTTTTCCCATTAATATAATAATTTGAACACATTGTTAAAATTATATCAGGAGCGCCTTTAACAAGTGTCTCTTTTATACCGCCAGGACTTTGGGTTAATGCCGCAGAATACATGAGGTCAGAAGAAAAAGGTATATCATCCAGTTTCTTATAATCACTGAAATATTTGGGCTTAAAACCATTTAAAACCGCCGCTTTTAAAAGGGCTATTTCCGTGGGATCGCCGGATTCTTTGAGAATATTTCCGTCCTGTTCTTCAATTGATGCTGTAGAGCATACTATTGATATCAGGAATAATTCTTTGACAATATCTGATTTTCCATCAGAAATAAATACGAATAGATCCGCCATGGAGTAAAATTTATCGCCGATGTAAAATTCCTTTACCGTCATATTATGCTGAGTGATTGTCCCCGTTTTATCGGTGCAGATAAAATCAACATTGCCGAGAGTTTCGACACTTGAAAGTCTTTTAACTATTACCGATTTCTTTGCAAGCCGTTCAACCGCAAGAGAAAGCGCAATAGTAATGGACGCAGGCAGCCCTTCTGGAAATACGGCGACCATAATACTTATAGCGATAAGAACGGTTTGATCAATCATTAAAGATTTTAAAAAACCGACCAGAAAAACAAGAACTGCAGAGAAAAAAGCAAGAGCTATAAGAAATTTCATTTCACGGTTAAGCCGTATTTGAAGAGGTGTTTTTTTACCGCCGGAACTTTGAATATTTTCGGCAATTTTCCCCAATTCAGTTGAACGGCCGGTTTTTATAACAACTGCTTTTCCAAAACCATTTAAAATTTTTGTTCCGGAAAAAACAATATTTTTCATTTCATAGAACTTTAAATTTTCCCCGTCGATTTCATCAATGGTTTTTGAAATCGGCTTGCTCTCTCCGGTCAAATGAGAATCATCAACCAAAACATTTGCTGATTCGATTATCCGTGCATCCGCCGGAATAATATCTCCTGCTTCAAAAACAATGATATCTCCAGGCACTATAAATTTAATACTGATTATTTCAAGGCTGCCGCTGCGCAGCACTTTAAACTGATTTGATAAAATTTTCCTTAATGCTTCAACTGCTTTTTCCGCTTTGCTGTCCTGAATAAAACCGATTATCGTATTTATAATGACAACCCCGAGAATAGCGCTTCCTTCCATAAAATTTTTTATTATGAAAGAAAAAACTGTTGCCGCAACAAGTATAATAACCATCGGGTCTATCAGGGCTTTCAAGATTTTTCCTGCGAAACTTTTTTTCTCTTGTTTTCGGATTTCATTTAATCCGTAAGCCTTAAGTTTCTCCCGGGCATTTTCATTCGTCAAACCGCTTTGACTTGAGTCAAGTTTGTTTAATGAATGATCCGCATTAGAATGACTAAAATCATTAAGATCAAAATTCACAAAATACCTTCCATTCTAATTGAAGAATAAAGACTGTCTTTTTATGGTATTTACAGGATACTTTCCAACAGCGGGTTCGGATGACATCTCAAGGTTATGTTTATTGGATCAAAATGGAACGAACACCTGAATTATGATAATTTTTCGTTATCATTTATCCACTGTTTTTCGTCCTGTTATACTCTTTATAATCCAACCTAAAAACATCCCGGAAAACAAGACAATCACTACTATAACTCCGCGGTTAATTGCCAAAGTCCAGGCTAAAAAAGTAATATCCACTATAACCAGATTTTGAGCCATAAATATCACAATAATGGTCCCCAGAATAATTCCTAAAATAATTTTTATCATTGTGTACTCCTTATATTATAATTTTCAAGGGTCCTGATTACAGACCATCTATAAAATTCATAAAAATTGTACTCCGTTCACGCCCGGCAGCACCTGACCAGAAAATTAGTTATTTCACTTAAATGCAAACAGGTCAATTCAATTTCCTGAATTCAGGCATAATCTTTAATATTATCCATTCTTTACATGATTCATAAGCCGCTATTTCCGTTTAAAACTAACCTATTTCGTCTTAATGAATTTAATTATGAAAGATTATTTCAATGGGTGATTTAAAAACCCACGACTTTTAATTGAGACAAATAATCCAATTGATAATAGAAGCTGTCTCAAAAATAATGTGTAAAATTCCAATGGATATCGTTGATAAACAGTGGAAACAGGGATTTGACCGATAAACGAAATTGACCCGTTTCCTCTAGTTATTGACCATTGTCATTAAAATCAAGAAAATCATCTTTTCTAAATATCGGCAAAGATGTAAAATAGGTCATTATGCCATACGCCATTTTGATCGTTGACGACGATAAAGAATTCAGGTCGGAATTCCGTGATATTCTGGAGGAAGAGTATGATGTGTTTGAAGCGGCCTGCGGCGAAGAAGCCATTGAAATCATATCAAAACCGAACATTATCGATCTTGTCATCCTGGATGTCAAAATGCCGGGATTACAGGGAACCGAGGTTTTAAAAAAACTGAAAGCACTGGAAAAGGACTTGGGAATCGTTATTTTGACCGGCTACAGTTCGAAAGACATAATCATTGATTCGTTGAGGAAACATGCCGATGATTTCCTGGAAAAACCCTTAAATATAGAAACAGCCGTTAAAAGAATAAGACAACTTTTGGAAGTGAAACAGAATAATATCAAAAGCATCATCGATAGACTGAAATTTTTCATTCAAAAAAATTATTATAAAAAAATAAGCCTGAAAGAAGCCTCAAACGTCGTTTGCCTGAGCCCCAAATATGTATCAAAAATCTTCAAGGACAAAGCCGGGATCGGATTTACGGAATATAAAATCAAACTCAAGATGGAAAAGGCAAAGGAATTGCTCGGATCAAGCGACTATAACATCAATGAGATAGCGCACAAGACAGGTTATTTGAATGTGGAATCGTTTGTGAAGGTGTTTAAAAACCTGGAGGGTTTTACGCCATCCGAATACAGACGAAAAATACTTAAAGGATAAGGCATAGATGAGATCATCAACAAGCCGTCAAAAATCGACCATGTAATCAGGAAAATCAAGGGATAGAGGGTTACGGAATGGTTACCCGGGTAAAAAACGAAAATAGAAACAGAACAGTAAAATAGGGAATTCCGTTCTTGAATTAAAAACCGGCTTAATGGAAAATATCATTATAAGCGGTAAATCCATTACATGAAAAACCCTCACCACGGGCATGGCAACTTTAATTCATAAGGTTTTTACCGAATATAGGAGGATAGATTATGAGTACAAGCAACGAATTTGTTAATGACTTAAAACTGCAGCTCGACGGTTTGAACACTAAAATTGAGCATATTGAAAAAAGGGCCCGGACGGTCAAGGAAGAATCCAAGGAGAAACTTCTGGCACGGGTAAAATATCTCCGCGAAAAACGCGATACCGCATTGACAAAAATGCAGATAATTTAAAACGGGCGGGCCTAACTGGGATGGAAATTTAACCGCTTAATTTGGATTCGTTTGTCCCAATAAAATTTACGGTATCAATTTGCTCATTTATATACGGTTTATCGATATCATCTAATTTTAGAAATTTTATTCCCGCTTCATAGAGTCCCCTGCCAATGAGAAAATCACTCCATAACACTTCACCTGAGCTGATAATCATTCTGTTTGAATTGGCTAAAAATAATTGCATTGTAACCAATGTCCCGATTCCCAGATATTCCCTTGAAATAAGGCATAACCCGTTTGTCCCAAGCCCTTTTGTGACAGTCGTATACCAGTTCTGGTTTTTACTTACCTGATATTTCACTTTAAGCTCGATTTCGGTCCTTATGTATTTTCTTTTCATTTCATAAATGTATTTACGCATTTTATCCGCACCTTTAAAAAAATCCTACTTGATTTTTTCATACAAAGCGATAGTGTTTTACCTTGATGTTTTACCTACTCTCTGCCGGCTTAAATCTCGCAATCAGTTTTTTTTTCATCCTGATCAACTGGTCACCGAAGGAACGCGAGGCGGCAACACCCAGAATAATGCAAAAAATTCACTTGCCTTGATAGCTGAACTTTTGACCGCCCACGGCAGCCTCATACATCAGGCCTTTCTCATCCATCGTGAAGATGGCGACACCCGAGTCGTATTTCGCATTCGCGCCCGCGCCCGATTTGATCGCAACAGCCGTTGCCTGCGCGTCAAAAGTGAAATTGCCTTCCTTAAAGGCGTTCAAAGCATCTTTCGTTTTAAAAAGAATTATTTCCGTATAGCTTTGCCCCCCTAACTGGAAACCGACAGTAACCTGGCTCATATCACAATAACCGATAAATAGACCCTTCTCATAAACGGCGCCCTGTCCGTAGGCTCCCCCTATTCCCGCTCCGCCTTTCCCTATGGATGGAAAGACCGCGTAACCGTATGCATCCCGGACAGGATTTTCAAGTGTCGAATCGTTTGCCAGGGCTTTCTCCAATGCGACGGCGGCCTTATTTACAATTTCGGCCTTGCCCGCTGCCGTTTTTGGGGCCGTCTCACATCCGGCCATAACGATAAAACCAATAATTAAAATGCCTGAAAATGTTATTTTCATAAGTCCTCTCTTTTTTAAGTTGATAAAAACATAAGCGCACCTCTTATGCAATCCTTGTCCTGCGTTCTCCTTTATAATTTATACGAGAGGCATTCATTCCCATGATTTTTTCCGTTCTCGTCTCATAAAAGGCATTCCTCTCCCGATATTCCCCGTGTTTACCGGAAATATTCCGCATTTTAAATCCGTCGCCGGATGACAACCAGATAAAAATTAATTGCAGGGCGATGACAGGTAAAATATGGATGGCCCCTCCCAAAGTAAGAGAAGTCGTCAAACCCAATATCCACAGCACATACAAAGCCATGCCGGAAATCATAAGAAACTTATTCATTGTTTCCTCCCTAAATTATCAATAAATTCCTATATAATGCTAATAAAAAAGATGTTTTTACCCAATGAGAAGATTCCATCAATCACTGAGCTGTTTCGCTTTCCTGATTTGTTTAAAGTGCAGCATGATATATTGAAATATCAATTCCGGGGAAAAAGGCGGGCTTTTATCCACACGCCATTCCAAAGCTTATTGACAAATTCCAGGTACAATAACCCGGCTTTAAATCCGGGTTCCGACATATGGTATCACCCGGCTTTTTAACATTGTACCGAATTGCCCATTATTATCGGGGAAAGGGATATTGGCAAGTAATATGACGAATCGGGAAATTGATGGGTACTTTCCTTTTCGTGTAATTTCACACAGGTGAAAATTTACTTTCTTAAAGCAGTCATGCCTCCGTTTTTTTGCAGCCGTTTTGGATACGAAGGCGGAGGTATTGAATGCGTATAGCCTTGTTATCTCCCATCGCCTGGAGAACGCCTCCCGAACATTACGGCCCGTGGGAATCGATCGTTTCATTATTGGCCGAAGGTCTTGTTGAAAAAGGGGTCGATGTGACGCTGTTCGCGGCGGGGAATTCGGTAACGAAGGCAAAATTGCATTCGATTTGTCCGGTGGGTTACGAGGAGGATAAAAGTATTTATCCCAAAGTATGGGAATGCCTGCATATATCGGAAGTTTTTGAAAATGCCAACGAGTATGACCTTATTCACAATCATTTTGACTTTTTGCCGCTGAGTTACAGCCAATTGGTATCTACACCTGTTATCTGCACGATTCATGGATTTTCCTCACCGGAAATTTTACCCGTCTATGAGAAATATAATGAGAAAGTCGAGTATATTGCCATAAGCAATGCCGACCGGCATCCGAATTTGAAATATCTGAAGACGATTTATCATGGAATAGATTTACGGCAGTTCACTTTTAAACCGGAGCATGGCGGATATTTGTTGTTTTTCGGGAGAATACATCCCGATAAAGGCACGAAAGAGGCGATTGAAATTGCGAAAAAATCTAGAATGAAACTTATTCTGGCCGGAATTATTCAGGACGGGCCGTATTTCAGGAATGAAGTGAAACCCTGTCTTGACGGGAAGAATTTCGAATATATCGGGAGCGTCAATCCGTTACAGCGGGATTCGCTGTTGGGCGGTGCCTATGCCCTGCTGCACCCCATAAATTTCAACGAACCTTTCGGACTATCCGTCATTGAATCCATGGCGTGCGGAACACCCGTTATTGCTAACAACCGCGGAAGCATGGGCGAACTGATTCAGGATAAAAGGAACGGCTACCTGGTATCAGACGTCAGGGAAGCTGTAAATGCGGTCAGGGAAATCCCGTCAATTGACCGAAACTATTGCCGCAGGACAATAGAAAAGACGTTTACGGCGGAACACATGGTGAATAATTATATGGAAGCCTACAACATGGTATTGGAGAAAAATGAATAAAGAATCCATAAACATCAGGCGAAAAACCGGAAAAATAACGCAGGACCAAACCCGTGTCATCATCAAATATCACGGCCAAAACAGGAAACGTGCCAGGCATATCGTTCAAAGGATCATGAAATTAACCGAGGAGAATGTAAACGCCATTATTGAAGAGATAATTGAAGACTTTTCCGCACGCCACAAAAACATCCGGCGGTTTTTCATGAAAAATTTCAACAAGGTCAACAATTTGCTCCGTCCGGAAATAAAGGCATCCGATGAAAGGAAAATTCTCATTGGCGCCTGTTTCAGCAGTGAATATTCCATAGAAGCGGCGGCCTTTTTTAACCCCTCCATTGTCGTTCATCCCGACCAACGCCGTTTGCCAAAAGGCCATTTAAGGATTATCCTGAGTTTCCGTGCTACCGGTGAGGGGCATGTCTCGTCGGTTGAATTCAGGAGCGGTGTCCTGGATGAAAAAAACAATATCCTTTTCGACCAGATCAGCCGCTACGTTGAACCTCCGGAAATCATTGAAAATCCGGTCTATGACAAACATACCTTTCGCCTTAAGCTCAGGGAGTTGGATTACAACAATGACATATCCAGGAACATTTTTGAAAAACTCGCCGATGAATTCACCCTCATTCAACTGAAGGAGGCGGTAGAAAACTTCTCGATAGGAGAGAACTCAATACGTTCCGCTTTCGACAGAACCGTCAAAAACATTTTATGGCTGGCAAAATCGAATTATGAGGTGGAATTCCGGAAGGATGTGCATATTTCGGAGAGGGTTCTCTTCCCGGTTACGGAAAACGAAAAAAAGGGAATAGAAGACGCCCGGTTCGTCCGTTTTATTGACGATGATGAAATAACATACTACGCGACTTTTACCGCCTATAACGGATTCACCATTTTACCGCAGCTCATCGAGACAAAGGATTTCATTAAATTCAAAATAATCACCCTGAACGGCGGTGCCGTTCAAAATAAGGGCATGGCGCTGTTTCCAAAAAAGATTAATGGAAAATACATGATGATATCCCGTCAGGACGGAGAAAATATGTATATCATGGAGTCGGACAACATACATTTCTGGCAGGAGGCGAAATTTTTACGAAAACCCGAATCAACATGGGAGTTTATCCAGATAGGGAATTGCGGTTCCCCGATTGAAACAAAAAGAGGATGGCTTTTACTGACCCATGGGGTCGGCCCGATGAGAAAATACAGTATCGGCGCCGACTTGCTTGATTTGGATGATCCGTCCAGGGTAATCGCGTCCCTTTCAAGGCCGCTCCTTTCACCAAACAGCCAGGAGAGAGAGGGATACGTTCCCAATGTTGTTTACAGTTGCGGCGCACTCATCCATAATGATGAATTGGTCCTGCCCTATGCCATGTCCGATACTTCGTCGGGATTCGCCGTTATATCTATGGATGAACTTTTTTCGGCATTATTATGATAATTTGAGTTATCTTACGTATCGCGGAAACCCCTGGTTATGATTCCAAACCCACGGTGATTTTAGGAAGGGATAAGGCATGATTGAACAAAACAATTTCATACGGCTCGATACCATCGCGGTTTTAGGTAATTATCTGCCTCGGCAATGCGGCATTGCAACCTTCACCACGGATTTAAGCAATGCGCTTTCCATGGAAACAAAAAATGCGAAAAGTCCGATTGCGATTGTCATGGATGACAAACCCGAAGGATACGATTATCCCGAAAGGGTAAAGCTGCAGATTCGTGACAAGGTGCAGTCGGATTATTTCCGGGCGGCCGATTTTATCAATGCCAACCATGTCGATGTGGTCATCCTGCAGCACGAATACGGTATTTTCGGAGGCGACCACGGCTCCTATGTCCTTGACCTGATAAAGAACCTGAGGATGCCCGTGATAACCACTTTACACACCATTCTTTCCCAACCCAACCCGAAACAAAGATTCATTATTTCCGAGATCGCCAAGTATTCGGATAAACTGGTTGTCATGAGCCATAAGGCGGAAGAGATGCTGGAAAGCATCTATAATATTCCCGCTGAAAAAAAAACCTTTATTCCCCACGGAATTCCCGATATTCCCCTCAAACAGCCGGGAGCCTATAATGATCTTCCGGACTTCCAGGGGCACAGGGTCATTCTTTCTTTCGGTTTGTTGAACCCGGGCAAGGGGATTGAATATATGATCCGGGCAATGCCGAAGATATTGGAGCACCATCCGGACATCGTGTACGTTATACTGGGAGAAACCCATCCCCATGTAAAGGAAGCCGACGGCGACGCTTACCGTTTACGTCTTCATCAGGAAGTCAGAAAAAACGGGGTCGACGACTTCGTTATCTTTCATAACCGTTTTGTCGGCCTTGAGACTCTTGTGCAATTTTTGCAGACGGCGACCATTTACGTAACCCCCTACATCAACAGGGACCAGATCACTTCAGGAACACTCGCCTATGCCTTGGGATGCGGCGCCGCGGTCGTATCCACTCCTTACATTTATGCCGAGGAACTTCTCGATGAGGGGAGGGGAAGGTTTGTTCCTTTCAATGATTCAGGGGCCCTGGCCGATGTGATGATAGATCTGTTGGATAATGAGGAAAAAAGGGAAAAGATCAGATTTTACGGTTATCATTATTGCCGTTCGATGACATGGAAGGAAGTGGCAAGAAGTTATTTGAACCTTGCTTCCGGCATTATAGAAAACAGGAAAATATCCCCCAAACCACATTTTGACGATAAAAAAATCAAGAATATCCTCATTGAATTACCGGAAGTGAATCTTGACCACCTCCGGGTATTGACGGATGACACGGGTATTCTGCAACATGCCGATTTCACCATTCCCAATTGGTATCATGGATATTGTACCGACGATAATGCGAGGGGGGTTATCGTTACCTGCATTTATTACCATTTGTTTAAGGACAAAAGCGTGCTTCACCTTATAAAAAAATATCTTGCCTTCCTGCATTATGCCTATAATCCCGAAAATAACCGTTATCGGAATTTTATGTCCTTTAACCGCAACTGGCTTGAAATACAGGGAAGCGAAGACTCGCACGCACGGGCCGTCTGGGGGCTTGGTGCGGCGGTCAAATACGCCCCCAGCCCGTCAATCCGGAACATGGCCATGCGTCTTTTCATTGACAGCCTTTCGGTGGTGGAAAATTTCAGCTCACCCAGGTGTTGGGCCATTATTATTGTCGGGTTGCATCAATATCTGGAAATATTTTCAGGTGATGTAACCGTAAGGAACCTTCGGACTTCCCTCTCGGAACGCATCTATGAAAGATTCAAGGGAAATGCCACCGGGGACTGGCCATGGTGCGAAAACAGCGTGACATATGCCAATGCAAAAATACCTCATGCGCTTATACTGGCGGGGCAATGGATTCCGGATAACGGGATGTTCCAGGCGGGGTTGACTGCCCTGGAATGGCTCCTGAAAATACAAACGGCCAAAGAAGGCCACCTTTCGATTATAGGCAATGATAAATGGTTTGTCAGGGACGGGGAAAGCTCGAAATTTGACCAGCAACCTATTGAGGCAATGGGGCTGATAGAGGCCTGTACCGAAGCGTACAAGGCGACGGGAGACAATGATTGGCTTTTAAGGGCTGAACGCTGCCTGGGATGGTTTCTCGGACGGAACGACTTAAACATCCCCGTTTATTCCTCTGAAACGGGCGGATGCGGCGACGGACTCCAGCCTCATGAAGTCAATGAAAATCAGGGGGCGGAATCCACCCTGGCGTGGCTTATATCTTTGCTGACGATGTATGAAATCATGGGTAAAAAAGACATTATCAGGCTGGAGAAATCCGGGGATATCCTGAAAAGCGGATAATAAGGGATGTCGGACAGCAATTGGACGAACCCGGAAATTGATAATCCCCCCCCTTATTATAAACTTAAATGGTGATGGAAAGTAAACACGTGGAGATAGCCGAAAAATCATATCAATTGCATTGGATGCATAATGCGTGCGTTAATGGCATATACCTGGCTTATAAGGCTTTACCGGGGGGCAGAACGTGATGAAAATAAAGAGAATATTGATTGTGGATGATGATAATGAATATATGAATGAATTGGAAGAATATCTGGTTCAAGCGGCTTTCAAGGTTGTTAAAAAAAACAATACCTTCGGAATATTGGCGTTTGTTAAAAAAATCAAACCGGAACTTATAATTCTGGATTTAAAGATTAATGGGATGACCGGAATTGACGTAACCAGGCTGTTGAGGAATAGCCGGGCTACCGAAAAAATTCCGATAATGCTCGTCTCCAGTTATTATAATTCCGACTCTGAAAACCATAAAGAAATTGAATCGGAAGTTCAAATATATCTTAAAAAAGCAATCAAACCGGAATTGTTGATAAAGGAGATAAGGAAAATTGAAGGACATGAATGATGAATATATGCAGTATGATTTTGAGATTCTCCATTGGGGATCGTTATAATTTAAAGTTATCAAGGAGTAGTTTATGGAAAAAGTAATGGAAACGGAAAATTTCTTTTTAAAAAAGGCCGCGGCCTTTCTTTTGGACAAACCCGTCTGGATATGGTGGCTGTTTTATGTTGCCGTGACCGGCGCCCTTTTCGGTATTTTCAGTTTGGCGTTTTATTTGCTGGGGATACAATGGTGGGTGGGGATTTCCATCCTCGTTGCCACCGGTATAATTTGGGGTTCGGTTAAATATTATCAGGGAAAGGGAAAAATAAGAACGGCAAAAAGGGAAGCGAAGCAGGAGGCATAAATAATACATAAAGGCGGGGTAATCATTAATTATCCCGCCTTTTCAACCTTTATGAATATTGGGTTTATAAAAGGATAATGGGAAACCGTTATCACATAATATATTTAGGAGGAAAGACCATGATCACAAGAGAGGAATATTTAGAAAAAGTAAAAACAAGGCTGGATAAGCTGAATGCCGGGATTGAGAAAATTGAGCGGAAGGCCGAATCGGTCAGGGATGACGCTAAAGCGAAGCTTCAGGTAAAGATAGAGGATCTCCGTAAAAAACGGGATTCTGCTGTTTCGAAAATTCAGGAAATAAAAAATTCCAGCGAAGAAACCTGGCAGGATCTTAGACAAGGCGCGGAAGATGTTGTTGATTCTTTAAAGGATGCCTTTTTCAATACAATGAGACATTTTAAAAAGAAAAAACCGGTTTGATTGTTTTAGAGGACCACCAAATACCGTTTGCCTGACAGGTGCCCCTATGAAAATATCCGAGATAGCGGCAGTATAACGGCAATAGTTATACTGCCGCTGTGTAAAGGAAGGGATTATAATGAATGTTGACGAATTACTTAAAGATGTCGTGAAAAGTTTTAATAGTCCGCCAAAAGAAATAGTTTTTATAATAAGCGGCATTTTTGTAATTATAGGATTAATATTAATTATAGGCGTTATCAAGAGGATCATTGACCGGTATAAATTCGCATTAGCCGCGAATAAAAGATTTGAAAAATACATTGTCAAGTATTCGCTTACAAAGTACGAACGCAACCTGGTTGATCGTATGTCCGGATTACTGAAAAATCCACTGAAAAAATATCTGCTTCTTATTAATCCCCATACGTTTAATACCTGCTTTCATCTGTTATCGAGCCGGGAAGATGTGGATGAACAAATCCGGACATCGATTTATAAAAAGCTGGGCTTTATTCGTTATGATCCCCATAAAACTCCAAGCTCAAGCAATGATATTGCGGAAGGAACACCGGCAAAGCTGATCAACAAGGATAGGGATAATGCCATAAACGGAAAAGTAATCCGGCACCTGCCGGATGCCGTGGTGTTCGTATCCTTGGAAAACCATAAGGGATTTCTGAACGAAGATGCGGTTATTTTATTCACCCATAATTACACGGGTCTTTACGGTTTTAAAACAAGGGTAATAAAAAATGAAAATAAAGCCATTTATCTTGCCAATTCTGAAAATATAGTAAAGATTCAACGCAGGGAATATTTCAGGAAAAACATTCATCTGCCTATATTATTGCGCCGGGAAGGTTCCGAAGATGATCCGGATGATGCCTATATCCAGGATCTCAGCGCCGGCGGACTCAGTGTTACGAATCCTGGGAAAAAATATTTGAAAGGAGACGATTTATCCCTTTTTTTTCATGAAGAAACGGATAAAGAGTTCCATCTCTATGGTGAGGTAGTACGTGTGTCCGGATATTTTAAGATACTTCATATCAAATTCGGTCATGTGAAAAAGGGTGAAAGGGATCGTCTCGTCGGTTTTGTTCAGGGAGAACATCCGGCTTAGGTGGAAAAAACCATAAAGGCACCTCTAAAAACCTCCTTTTGGAGCCGTTTGCCGAATCAAAACCCTTTAAAAACAGGGGTTTTTAGAGGTTGCCCGGGACAAATCAATAGTTTTTAGAGGTGCCCATAATATAAATTTGAATTGAGTGATTAATAATTTTTCCCCCAAGGGAAACGGTAATAGTTTAACTCGCGTTTCCGAGGATTAATTTAAGGTATGTATAATCCCTAATCAACGCCGAAGATATTGAGTCTCAATAGCAATTCATACCAACGCACAGGACCCGGAATTGCAGTGGCGATTTTTATTTAAAGCAGCATTGTGCAAAATGACAATTGATAAGGTGTAGACATTTTTTATAATTTGTAAAATAGTAACAGGCATGAATATGAAACGGTTTGCACTGACATTGTTGTCGATCGCGGTTTTCATGGCCTGGGGATGCGTAAAAAAAGATCCGCAGCAAATCAGGATCGGTTTTCTGGTAAAAAGGCCGGAGGAATTCTGGTTTCAGAACGAATGGAAGTATGCCCAGAAATGCGCCGATAAATACGGCTTTACCCTTATTAAAATCGGGACGCCGGACGGGGACAAGGTCCTTTCCGCCATAGATAATCTTGCCGCACTCGGCGCCCAGGGTTTCGTGATCTGCACACCGGATGTGCGTCTGGGACCGTCGATCAAGGCCAGGGCTGATTTCCACAAAATGAAGGTAATGTCCGTTGACGACCAGTGGGTGGGACCGGACGGGAAATTTATGGAGGTTCCCTACATGGGCATTTCCTCAAAAAGCATCGGGAGAGCGGTCGGCAAAGCCCTTGTTGACGAGTTTTCCGTGCGGGGATGGAGCCTGGAATCTACCGCCGCACTGGCCGTTACCTTTGATGAATTGAATACGGTCAAGGAAAGGACGGATGCCGCTTCGGAGGTCCTTGTTGAATCGGGTTTCCCCGAGGAGCGGATTTTCAGGATACCTGAAAAAACGATTGATCTGCCGGGTGCCTTTGATGCGGCCAATATTGCCTTAAGCCAGCATCCCGAGGTGGCGCATTGGCTGATTTTCTCGGTGAATGACGAGGGGGTATTGGGTGCGATCAGGGCCATGGAGAACAGGGGCTTTACGGCGGATACCGTCATCGGCATCGGAATAGGCGCGGGTGCCGGAATAAGGGAATTTGCCAAGCCGGAGATCACGCCGTTTTTCGGATTCTGTATCATTAATCCCTATCGCCACGGATTTGAGACGACGGAAATGGTTTATAACTGGATTAAATTCGGGCGCCGGCCGCCTATGGATACGAGGACGCCGGGAGTAATCGTTACAAGGGAAAATTACAAGCAGGCGTTCAAGGACCTCGGAATGGGGGATCTTATCGAACCGCAGCCCGGCCAGGAGGCTTTCTGATGCCTGTTCTGGCGGTAAAAATCCTTAAAAGCCTCTGGGACCGTTCCAGTTCCCTCCTTATCTTTCTTTTCCTGTTTATCGGATTTTCCCTTTTCGTGCCGCACTTTTTTTCCCTGATAAACCTGGCCGGCCTGGCATTGTCAATTTCCATGGTGGGGATGGTTTCCTGCAGCATGCTTTTCTGCCTGGCCTCCAAAGCCTTTGACCTTTCCGTGGAATCGGTGGTTGCCTTTTCCGGGATTGTGGTTGCCGTTGCCATCAATGCCTCCGGGAGTGTCCTGCTGGGAATCGTCTGCGCCGTTGTCGCGGGAGGACTTATCGGGTTCGCCAACGGTCTTGTGATTGCCAAATTCAGGATGAACGCCCTGATCACGACCCTTGCTTCCATGCAGATCGTCCGCGGGCTTGCCTTCATAGTATCGGACGGCTCCGCCGTTTCGATTTATAAACCGGAATTTTTCGTATTCGGCTCCGGCACGGTTTTCGGTATCCCCAATCCCGTGATCATCACGGTCGTCATCTTCGTGTTTTTCGGCCTGCTGTTCAACAACACCTCGTTCGGAAAAAACACGCTGGCCATAGGCGGCAACGAGGATGCCGCGCGTCTTTCCGGCATCAATGTAAGCAGAACACGGATCATCATTTTCACCCTTCAGGGGCTTGTGGCCGGTTTTGCCGGCGTGGTACTGGCATCACGAATGGCCAGCGGCCAGCCGAATACGTCCTCCGGGTTTTCCCTGGATGTTATTTCGGCCTGCGTCCTGGGCGGCGTCTCCCTGTCCGGCGGTTCGGGTTCTATCACGGGAATCATTGTCGGGGTTCTCATCATGGGCAGTGCGCAGAATGCCATGAATCTTGTCAACATCCCCACCTTTTACCAGTATGTCCTTCGGGGGTTGATCCTCCTCCTCGCCGTGCTTCTTGACCGTTTAAAACACAGGTTCAACTTCAGGCGCAAATCGAACGGTGATTCAGCATAACACATCCAATCCCTATGCAATAATTGTGCAATAGTTGCACAAGACTATTTGTGCAATAGTTTGCACATATCAATCGATTAAGGTGCAATTAATTCCCCGGTTTGTATTCAGAATTATACCCGTACCAAAAAACAGTTCTATTATTTGTCTGATAGATAAAGAATTAAAATAAATTACCTTGCTGATATTCTTGGCCTGTTTATTGCTTTACCCATAAGCAGAAAAAAACAAAAGGAATTTAAAAAATATATGGTTATGGATTACACACACGCCATCAGAATGGTGGATGTTGAAAAGAATTTTGGTAATGTCCGTGCCCTGAAAGACATAAACCTGGAGGTTGGCAGGAATGAAATCATCGGCCTGCTTGGTGATAACGGGGCGGGAAAATCCACCCTGATCAAGATCATGACCGGCGTGTTTCCCCCGTCTGCCGGCGAGATATATATCCGGGACAGGAAAATAACCCTGAAAGATTACAATGTCAAAAAAGCGCATAAATGGGGGATCGAAACGGTCTACCAGGACAAATCGCTCGGTGAAAAACAGGTCCTCTGGCGGAATTTCTTCGTGGGAAGGCAGATTACGAACGTGCTCGGATTCATTGATGTGCGTAAAGAAAAGGAGATAGCACGCCGGATCATGATGGACATGATCGGCTTCCGGGGTGTCGGCATCACCGTCGACTCAAGGGTAAGCAAGCTTTCCGGCGGTGAACGGCAGGGAATAGCTATCGGCAGGGCCATGCATTTCGATGCTGACCTCATTATCCTTGACGAACCCACCGTGGCCCTGTCCCTCAAGGAAGTGCGGAAAGTCATTGCTTTTGTCCATAAAATCAGGCAGAGCGGCAGGGCCTGCGTCTATATATCGCATAACATAGGTGACGTGTACGAGGTGGCGGACCGGTTTATCATACTGGACCGCGGAGAGATCGTGGGCTCCATGCAGAAGGACCGTTTGTTGCTGAAAGAACTGGATGAATACCTCCTTGAATACGCGCACGGAAAGACTGATGGGAAGGACGTATGAAAAAAAGGGAACTACTGACGAGAACCGTGTCCGTCCTGGGGAAAATCGAAGGATTGCCCGTTATCTGTGTCTATATTCTTCTTACCCTTATATTCATCGCCGCCGCCCCGGCCGTGTTCACCAATTACCCCATTTACATGTCATTTTTACAGACGATTACACCGCAGCTTGTTCTGGCCCTGGGCCTTACCCTGGTCATTACGGCAGGGGAAATCGATTTAAGCTTCCCTGCCATTGTGGCCTTTTCCGGTTTCATATTCGCCTTCGTGTTCAAGACCACCGGACTTTCGTGGCTGGCCTTTCCGCTGGCACTCGCCGGCGGTGCGTTGGTCGGTTTCATCAATGGTATTTTCATCACCCGCGTGGGGGTTCCTTCCATCATGGCTACGTTAGCCACACAGTTTGTATTTAATGGAATTACCCTGCTTCTATCCTCCGGGCTCATCCTCAACATCAAGGAGATACGGGGAACGGCGATTCATGAAATGTTTGTCGGCAGGCTGTTCGGGATCATACCGGTGCAGGCGTTCTGGGCCGTCGGCCTGGCCGTGCTTCTCTGGTTCATTCTGAACAGGCATAAATTCGGTGAAGCAATCATGTTCATCGGGGATAATGCCGACGTGGCGCGTGTCATGGGTATCAATGTGGAAAACACGAAGGTCCTGCTTTTTACCGTCAACGGCATCATCGCAGCCTTTGCCTCGGTGCTCCTGACACTTGAAATGGTGACCTTCTGGACGACACAGGGCAGCGGGTTTCTCCTCACCGTCATGGCGGCCGTTTTCATTGGAGGAACATCCATTTCAGGGGGTGAAGGTGTGATTGTCGGAACGTTTTTCGGCGCGTTTATCATCGGCTCGCTGGAAGCAAGCGTTGTGGCTACGGGCATCGGCGATTTCTGGGTGCGGTTGACGGAAGGACTGGTGATGGGAGGATCGATTGCCCTCAATGCACTCATCAAGGGTAATGGAAAGGGATTTTCAAAGGTTTTGAAAGCAAGCGTATTCGTTAAAAACTTAAAAAAGTGAAAGAGCATTTATTAAATGCAGGAAGATAAAAAAACAAAAGAAGGAGTATATTATGAAAAAAAAAGTAAGTATCGGGATAACACCCGTACTCATCGTTGCCTTGCTGACAATCCTGTCCGTACTGGGCGGGTGTGTACAACAGGGCCAGGGCGGGAAGAGCGCGCCCCAACTCACCATCTATATGCAGATGGGCGGAAACGAGGGGGACCCGTCGACATTGGCCCGTACAAACGGGGCCAGGGCTGCGGCAGAGGCGCTTAACATCAAACTCATAGCCCAGTATTCAGGCTGGCAGCCGGAAAAAATGATTGCCCAGTTCAAGGAAGCCGTTGCGGCGAGGCCGGACGGGATCGTGATCATGGGGCATCCCGGTGAAGGCGCTTTTGAGGCGCTTGTTGAAGACGCCGTTAAAAAGGGCATTATTATCACCAGCAATAACAATCCTCTTCCCGGTCTGGAGAAGAAATACCAGCCTGACGGTTTCGGTTATGCGGGAGCACAGCTGTATTCCGGCGGCTACCTTACCGGTACGGCCATGCTCAGGGCCGGACTGAAAGCCGGGGACAAGGCGCTCGTGTATGATCTCTGGTCACAGGAAGGCCGAAGCAAAAGTCCGCAGGGTATTTATGACGCTTTGACGGAGGCCGGCCTGATCGTCGAAAAAATGGATATCTCCCCGGAAGTGGACGCCGAAGCATCGGCATGCGTCCCGGTCCTTACGGCGTATCTCCAGAAAAATCCCGGTTTGAAGGCAATCGGTACACAGCACGGGAATGTTACATCGCAGCTGATGAACGTTTTAAAAGCGGCAGGGAAAAAACCGGGCGACGTTGTCGTGGGAGGCATAGACCTTTCACCGGCAACGATTGAAGGTATCGAAAAAGGGTATGTCAGCGCAAGCTTTGACCAGGTTCTCTATCTCCAGGGATTTTTCCCCGTACAGCAGATCTGGCTGACAAAAAACTATAAAATCCCCGGCCTGCATATTGATACCGGTGTGGGTACGGTAACCCCGGAAAATATATCCGTGTTGAAGCCGCTGATAGAGGAGGGCGTGCGGTAAGATTCTCCTTTTTTTATAAAAACCTCTGCCTTCAAGGCGGAGGTTTTTATTTGAGAATCGGGAATGTTATGGTATAATAGAGCCTCCTTGGGGCTAAGTATAACAATCAAAAATGAGAATCATTGAGTTGCATGATTATGTGAATATCAATGAGCAGTAAAAAAAGGTTTATATTAAAGAGGTGTATTATGACAAGGGAAAAAAGAGTTACAAGGAATTTAATTATCCTCCTGTGGATAATTGGTTTTTTCGTTTTTGGCGGATTACAGTTACCCGCCCTGGAAAACGGCCTGGCCCGAATCCCGCCCATGGGCTGGAACAGCTGGAACATATTTCATGGTGATATAAATGAAACACAGATCAAACAGATCGCCGATGCATTGGTGAGCTCCGGCATGCGGGATGCCGGTTACATATACCTGAACCTGGACGACAACTGGATGGCAAACCCGGCACGCGACGGCAATGGCAATCTTGTTTGCGACCCGGGCCGTTTCCCGAGCGGCATGAAAGCGTTGGGTGATTATCTCCACGCCAGGGGGCTCAAATTCGGTATTTACGGTGACCGCGGTACGATGACCTGTATGAATGTGCCCCAGAGCGGCAGCCACAATTACGAGGTTCAGGATGCCCTGATATACGCTTCCTGGGGCGTGGACTACCTGAAATACGACAACTGCAATGCGGACGGCGACCAGCAGGCGGATTATGAAAGAATGCGCAATGCACTGGCAAGCTGCGGACGGCCGATAGTATTCAGCATCTGTGCCTGGACTTACCAGCCATGGATGCCGGCCACGGGCAACCTGTGGCGGACCACGGGGGATATCGAGGATAACTGGGGTTCCATCACCCGTTTATTGGACCAGAATGCCGGTCTGGCGCCGTACGGCGGTCCGGGACATTGGAATGACCCAGATATGCTGGAAGTGGGAAACGGGGGCTGTACCGATTCGGAATACTGGTCCCATTTTGCCCTGTGGTGCATCATGTCCTCGCCATTGATAACGGGAAACGATATCCGAAGCATGTCCTCAAGTATAAGAGATATACTGACAAATACCGAGGCCATCGCGGTAAACCAGGACCCGGCAGGCATCCAGGGAATCCGGGTGGCCTACGAAAACGGCCTTGAAATCTGGGTGAAACCGCTTGGAAGCGCGAACGGGAACGTGAAGGCGGTGGCCCTGTTCAACCGGAATGCCAGTACCGCGAGTATTACCGTCAATTGGAATCAGATAGGTTTACCGACTGGTTCGGCGACGGTCCGCGACCTGTGGAGAAAAACGGAAGGAACTTACACTGACTCCTACACAGCTTCCATAGGTGCGCATGATACGCATTTACTCAAGATTACCTATTCAGGGACCATACCGGCGTCCGCTCCTGTTTACAGTTATGAGGCTGAAACGGGCACGCTTTCCAATGGCGCGGTCGTTTCCCCTTCAACATACGCTTCGGGCGGAAACGTTGTCGGCTATCTGGGCGGAGAAGATGCCAATGGTATCTGTGTACTGAACAATGTTTACGCACCGGCTGCCGGCATGTACAGGATGACCGCCTATTACATTTCCGGCGAAACGCGGACTTTATTCGTCACCGTCAACAGCGGCGGATACAGGGGGCTGCTCTGTCCGGAAGTCGGCAACTGGAGCGCCGTCAGTACCGCCATAATGGATGTCAGCCTGAATGCCGGTAATAACTCCATCTTGTTCGATAACGGCTCAGGATCGTACGCACCGGACCTGGACAGGATAACAATCCAGGCTTTGCCGACCGGCGGCGTCCCGGCAACAGCAACCCCAACGCCAACGCGGACACCGACGCCCACCCGGATTGTTACGGGAACGGACCGCACGGATGCGGGCGGTACCATAACGGCCCAGTATAATGATTCGCCTTCCGGTGAGGATATGGCGAAGGCATTCGACAATTCATCGAATACCAAGTATCTCACCTTCAATGCCTCGGGCTGGATTCAGTTCCAGTTTGCAGGCGGCAACACGTACGCCATTAACAGTTATGCATTAACCTCGGCGAACGACGCACCGGAGAGGGACCCCTACACATGGACCCTCCAGGGTTCCAACAATGGTTCAACATGGACAACGATTGATTCC
Source organism: Spirochaetales bacterium (assembly GCA_016928415.1). Lineage (GTDB taxonomy): Bacteria > Spirochaetota > Spirochaetia > SZUA-6 > JAFGRV01 > JAFGKU01. The sequence goes on along the minus strand of JAFGKU010000007.1, from coordinate 1,444 downwards.
AGGAGCGGCGAGGACTTCCCCGACAGGTTCCAAAGACGTGTCTTTACCTTTAACAACGGCACGGCGTACAATTATATCCGCCTGAACATGACGAACAACTCGGGAACGATACTGCAGATCGCGGAAATAGAGCTGTTCGGCGACCCGGGCGGGACGGTTGCAACGGCAACGCCGACAGGCACTCCCACACCGGCGGCAACCTCGACTTCAGCGGCTACCGCCACACCCACGCGGACACCTGTGCCCACGGCCACAACACCTTTGGGAAATACGAACCTTGCCCTGAACAGGCCTGCCACATCGTCTTCCGATGAAACGGCTTCTTATACAGCAGGCAATGCCGTGGACGGAAATACAGGGACACGGTGGTCAAGCGCTTTCAGCGATCCGCAATGGATAATGGTTGATTTGGGTGCCGTATACAGCCTTTCCCGTGTTGTGTTGAACTGGGAAGCGGCCTACGGTTCATCATACCAGGTCCAGGTATCCAATGACGGCAATTCATGGACTACGATCACCACTGTTTCAAACGGAACGGGCGGTATAAATGATTTGAGCGTATCCGGCAGCGGCCGGTATGTAAGGATGTACGGAACGGCCAGGGGTACGCAATGGGGTTACTCCCTGTGGGAATTCGAGGTATACGGCTCAGGAGGCAACACGGTTGCTCCTACAAATACCCCGACGAATACATCTGCTGCGACTTCTACCCCGACACCCACAATGATTGCGGCGGGCTTCAGCGACAACTTCAACGATAACGCCATTGGGAGCGCCTGGACCATGCACAGCGGTACGTGGAGTGAAACCGGCGGCATTTTAAGGCAGGATTCCACTTCCCAGGGTGACCCGTGCAAGGCGATCGCCGTCAACAGCGGCCTGAACGTTTCGGGTAACCATACAATCACAGCCAAGGTATACATTAATTCCTGGACGGACGGAGACAGCGCCAGGGCGGGGATATCCCTGTTTACCGGTACGGGTGACGGAAGGGGATACAACCTCCTATTCCATAACAACCATTCGACGGTGCAATGGCTGGACGACGCGGTAGCGTGGGGCACGAGCTATACTTTCAACTGGAGCAACCAGACCTGGTACTGGTTCAAGATGAAAATGGAGAACGGCACTTTGTACGGGAAGGTCTGGCAGGACGGTGCTGCGGAACCCTCCAACTGGCCATATACCTGGAGCCGAAGCGGACGCGCCGGGTATCCGTCTTTGAACGGCGGAACAAGCGGTCACGGCGGAACTGTAACCGTGTTTTTTGATGATGTGACTGTTACCTCGCCCTGAAGGTTTCGTAACAGTAACAATGAGTTGATTAGAAGGGTGCTTCAGCACCCTTTTTTTATAAGTCAGTCAAATATAAATGTTTGCGATTTACAAAAACAGATTTAAATTTAATACCATGATCAAGATGTAATTTTGCCACTTACCGGTT
>JAFGKU010000096.1 GCA_016928415.1 Spirochaetales bacterium | reverse complement strand
TGGGGAAAATTTTTTGTAATGCTTTTAATGATATGAAAAGAAGTGAATAGATGACGGCCATCAACATGAGAAGAAACGAAAAAAACGGCAGTCCGTATTTGATACAAAAGTAATTTAGAAAACCATAACTCAATGCACCATATATGAATCCGAATATAAGGCTTCCGATAAATTTCCTTTTTTTTATTATGTAAAAAATAGGGATAGTTGCAATAAAGGAACACCACGGAAGGCCGTTAATGTATAATTTGTTTGGAAAAGAAATGACAAAAAGTGAAATACCCGAAAATAAAAGGAAAATGTGAAATGCATTTGACTTTATTTTTAAAATTATTCCTGCCATGCTATTCTAAAAAATTGCTATATAATATAATGAAATGGATGAAAATTCAATCGGGAAATTCATTCAAGGTTTTTTTTATGGACTCCCTGTTTTCCGGCTTCCGCTGGTCCGGACGTTATGCAACTGGTTGAGTGATTTCCTTAACCTGCTCGGCTTTTTTATAACCGGAAACAGGTCATTTACAGGCGGGAAACGACTTTTCAGCCGGATACACAAACTGTTACGGAAAAACGATGTGCAAAAGGTATACCTATCACGGTCGGAGATCGGCGCTTTAGGAGGCAAATACAAACGTTTAAGGCTTCCCGCACGGATGTTCCTTCCCCGTATGGGTATTGTCGTAGAACCCGAAAACGGCCAATTTACGTATAACCAATTCAAGCTAATCCTGTGTAAAGGTTTAAGTGAGTCTGTAGATCGGTATTTTAAAAAAAAGGCCTTCAGTTTTTTTTCCATCGGACTATACGCCCTGGTTCTGTTTTTTTCGGTAAAATTTACCGGAGAGGCATATAACGCGTATTATCTAGGAACGAGATTTAATATGTTTTTACTGGACATCCTGTGGATCTGCACGAATTTATTTTTTTTCTTTCAACTGTATCTGTACAATAAAATCGTTTTATGGGGTGAAGCCCAGAAACCTTATTTGACAGAGGCAGCCGGCCCGGAAGTAAAGGATTTTTTATCCCTGAAAGATACACCTGATGTTTTAGTTTTGATTCCCGTTTGCCGGGAGGAACCTCTGCTTATTAAAAGAATACTGTTCTGTCATCTCCTGCAATATTACCGTAGCATAAAAGTTGTCATGCTTCTGGACAGAAATGTAACGGGGAATGAAAATGAAGTGTATCTGAAAGTGGCCTTTAATGAATTCAAGGATGATGTGAGGGAGCAACGGGGGGTCATTGAAGGACTGCTTGACCAATATTCTGGTGATTCCGAAGATAGGGCGGCTTTTTTACTTCAGGCCATTGAGCGGATTATTCAGTGGATAAATAAGAAGGAGGCGGAGCTAAAAGCCGATGAAGCGGATTATCCTTTTGATTCATTCCTCTACGAATCCGTTTTCGACGAGATAACCGGTTACTGGAAGGAGTTGTCAGGAAAGCTTGAGAAAGCATCTGCCGATTGGGAAAGCGGCACTGATATGGAAGAAATTCGGCGGAGAGTCAAGAATTTTTTTTCAATCAGCATGGAATTATTTGCCCGGCATGACTATAAAAACCTCAATCACGAATTGACAAAATCGGCGAACCTTGAATCGTATCGATGGTTGATTAATAAGAAATTCATTGAAGAACCGGATTGCCAAACCGGAGGTAAGCTGATCAAGGTTATTGGAGACAGCCCTGTCCGGTTTGTATATATAGCTGTCCTGGATGCGGATGTCATTGTCAAACCGGACTATCTGGTTAAAAAGGTGCTATTTCTGGAAAAACCGGAAAACAGTATATATGGTCTCATCCAATCGCCGTATATTGTACCTGAAGCGGAGTCAACCCGGATTGCCCGGGCAGCGGGTGTTCATAATGACTGGTTTTATCCCTATTCCCTGGGTCTGAATTCCTGCGGAAGCGTGTTTTGGCTGGGTTATAACGGGTTGTTCAGGGCGGAACTCTTGAATATTCCCGGTTTTTTCGCGGCGCAGACTGCGGTGGAAGATATGGAGATTACCTTGAAGATCAAACAGGGCGGATACGACCTTTTTACCTCGCTCGAGAATAATTGCATGACATTCAGTCCTTCCACGCTCAGGTCTTTGGAAATTCAGAGGAAAAGATGGTCATCCGGATCCCTGAAAATATTCCGGATCTTCCTGAAAGATATGTTTAACGGTGTCTATAGAGGAAAAGATAGAACTGAAATTCAAATTAGAATCCTTTATATTCTGAATCTAAACCTTCTACCTGTTTTCTCAACTCTGCTCTATTTCATAGTATTATCGGCAAGCCAGAAGCTCGGTTTAATCATGGTGGTCCCGTGGTTTGTTTTCATGGCACAGTTGTTCGCCAACGAACGGGTGCGTAATAGGTATAAAAAGCGTTCCGTATTTGACAGCCAGTTACTCTATTTTTTCATGAATTCGTATCATTTGCGCGGGCTTCTCAGGTCTGTATTCAATTTTTTCATACGGGAACGGAAGTTTAGATCCACTCCGAAGGAATTTTACGAACATGCCAAGGTCAAAACCAATTCCGGTAAGATAAGGCAGATAAAAATTTTTGAAATTTTTCAGATCATTCTGCTCAATTCCTTTTTTATTATAGTCATCATCCGGAACATTCTTTCCGGCCAATACTGGGAGGTATTTCCTTTCTATTACCTTGCCATCATAAACGGGTCACTTCTCAGACTTGTCGGATTGAGACAATTTTTTTACAGCATCTGGCAGGGATTTATAGGCCGGCCGCTTTGTTTGTTAGCTAAAACCGTGTTTAAACGGAAATTCAAAAAGGAGATACCCGAATGAATAAATTAAGTATTAAATTTTTGATATTTGCAGCGATAATTGCCTGTGTTGCAGTTTCCTGCGGGCGGCCGTATCATTTTCCTTTTATCATTCCCTGGGATGATACAACGGATACTCCGGTCAGCCTTAGCTACCTGAATTCCGGGCCGGCCGGATCGGGCGGTTTTTTGCGTGTGGACGGCAAGGGACACATTATTGATGACACCGGAAGAAAAAAATTCTGGGGTGTAACCCTGTGTTTCGGTGCCTGCTTCCCCAAGAAGGAGGATGCCCCTAAAATTGCAGGTCATATTGCCAAATTCGGCGTGAATCTTGTCAGGTTCCTGCATATGGATATGTACTCGGCGCCACGGGGCATTTGGAAATCAATAGAGCCGGACAGGGAGATAGATCCCGTTCAAATGGACAGACTGGATTATTTCGTCGCTCAGTTGAAAGAGAACGGAATATTCGTTGATTTCAACATGCTCAGTTCCCGCCCGTTTCATCCGGGGAAGGAATTGCATGAGAGCATCGAGGGTATTTTTTCTCCCAGCAGCGAACGTGTGACATTTTCTGCAAGAAAGACATTGCTTTATTTTGATGACGCAATTTATAACCTGAAAAACGAATTTACCGCCAATTTTCTGACCCATATGAATCCTTATACCGGCCTAAAGTACACCGATGATCCGGCCGTCGCCTTTATCGAACCCTTAAATGAAAGCGGTTTGATCCATAATTCCTTAAACGGGTATATGAAAATGCTGCCGGACCATTACAAGGAATTAATAAGCGGCTTCTGGAATGACTGGTTGAAGAAAAAATATGCTACCGCAGGGGCAATGCTCACCGCCTGGAAGCCGAGATCGTTTATGAATGGCAGAAATTACCTGAAAAATACCGATTTTACCGGTGACTATACGAAGGCATGGAATATTCACAGGGAACCGGAGGGCATTACGCATACCGTAAGCATAAAGGGAGGGTCTGACCTGAGTAATGCCATAAATTTCAAATTTCCGGAAGCTTACGACCCCCAACTCCTGATGAAGCAGGAGATAAAAGGACTTCCCCCGCATACGCCGTTTAAAGCCGTATTCTCAATATCGGGAAGCAAAGATACCACATTAATGGTGATTATTAAAGATGACTCCACGCAAAAAACCCTGCATGAAGCGAGTTACGCCGCGCCGAGTGTATGGTCGCGTAACGATACGATACGTTATTTTTTCGAGATACCCACTGATGTAACGATTGCCTTATATAATACAAGCAGCGTGAAAGGATATATCCGTATTTCCAAAATTTCTTTTGACGAGGCCTTGCCTATAGAGAATCCGGAAAAAATTCTTTATGAAACCGACAGACTCAAACTTTTTACGGAGGTTGCGGAGCGGGTGGTCACCCACCAAGGATCGGATGACTGGAATGAATTCCTCATGGAAACGGAAGACGCCTACTGGCACAAAGACATTGCCTTCTATAAGAATGAGCTGGGTGTAAGGAGTTTACTGGTCAGTCCCATGAGTTCCATCAATGTGCCTTCCGTTTTGAGACAGTTTGATGTAATCAGTGACGTTCAATATTGGGAGCACCCGATTTTTTTGGGTTTGCGGGATTGGGACCCGAATGACTGGTTTCTATACAATGATTCCATGATCAGGTTTCCCAAAAAGTCTAAAATTGCCCAGCTTTCCCTGGAGCGTGTGTGGGGAAAACCGTTCATTATAACGGAATACAACCATCCCCATCCCAATACGTACCAGGCCGAGGCTTTTTATCTGGCTTCCGCCTACGGGGCATTGCAGGATTGGGACGGAATAATCGCATTTTCCTATAACCAGACCAATGACGATTGGGGTTCCGAATATATACGCAATTTTTTCGACATTGACCAGAATCCAGTAAAGATGGTGTCAATTATTCCTTCCGTGCTTACTTTTCTCGGACAGGATATTAAGCCGGCCATGGATGAATATACCATACCGATCAGCCGGAAAAGCGAGTTGAATTCGCTTTTCATGCATGCCGATCCATGGAGAGTGATTGATGTGGGTAGTCTGGGATTGAATCCCCTTATGGGATTGTCAAGCCGGGTAGGGCTTGCATTGACTTCCGGTACTGACACTTCCGGTTTAAACACGGTCTTGAAGGTAAAAGAGAACGGCTTGTATGTTTCCGATACCGGGGAACTTATTTGGGACGTGCGGGGAGATACCGGATATCTGGTGCGAATGGACACGAAAAACTCCAAAATATTCGCAGGGTTCACCTCGCGAGCCATCCATTTTTCTGATGAAATTTCATTCGAACCCGGCGAGGTTCTTCAAAATGGATATTGTGTTTTGGCCCTTACGTCATTGGATAGAGAACCCTTGCCTGCATCAAACAAAATTTTGATAACCGCCCTCGGCTCGGTTTGCAATGATCAATCGATATATTATTCTTATCCGGATAAACAGATATCGTATCCTCCCGATTTCGGTGAAGAGATAACGGTAAAAGACCAATGGGGAACTTTCCCGTCCCTGGCGGAAGGGATTGACGCGGTCATAAGGCTGCCGGGACAGCTGAAATCCTATAAACTTTATTCACTGGACGGTAAGGGCGAACCCGTTCAGGAAATTCCCGTTATGGTTGAGGATGGTGTATTAAAATTAACGATCAACCATCAATATAAAACATTATGGTATTTATTGACCCCATAATTAATTACCAGCGCAAGGAATTCCTTGACAAATAAATTACAGTATGGTAATATTATGGCTTAAAGTTTTATCATTCCTGTAGGAATTCATAAAACGAATCATCGACTCTTTTTTTTAGTATATGTCTAAAAGTATATCAATATAAATTTCTTTAACATAAGGAATATGCCATGAAGCGACTATTCATTCTTTTTCTCATTACCCTTTTCATCGGTCCCTCTCTTTTTGCCGGTAAAGGCGGCGCCGATTACAATCCGGATGGTTTTGAGATATCACCGGAAGCGTATCCGGCCAATATACCACCGGGTGATGAAGGGCTTCAAGCGGCATACGATGCCGACAAAACGGTTTTATCCTGGACACATACGCTATATGGCGGGTATACACTGACAAATGAATTTATTAATAACCAGTATTATACAATTGCCGGGGATGAATATCAGAAATATGTAATCAGCTATCGAATCGAAGAAATGAAAGAGAATGGTTATGTATTTGAGACAAATGCAACAGACGATAACCTCGATAATGACCCTGTGGTCCTCGCTCAATATACCGTATCGGAATTAGCGGGGGTTAATGAAAGGATTGAGTATCACCTGACTGCTGCCCATTTTAACTGGGATGATGATGAAAATATTTATCAATATAAAATTACCGGTAGTATTGCCGTTATCCATACCATTAAACTGAAACAAAACAGAACGGATAATATATTCGATATCACGCGGACCATAGGCGTTGCACTCCCTATCACTGATAGCTATGTATTCAGGGAGAAAACACCGGCAATTCATAACGTCTCGTACGATTACAACAACGAGCCCTATTGGGATCAAAACGCTTCGCAGGATTGGTTTGGTCCCAATAGCAGCAATGACCTGGGATTTCAGGTTAAAGTGCCGGAAGACGACCCGACCTATTACTTGTACAACCTGTTAATCTATTCGGACAATCCCAATCCTACGCCCACTGACCCCCCGCCGGAGGAACCCACACCGACGATAACTTCCGTAAATAAAAACTTGAACTATATCAGTAGACCAACAC
>JAFGKU010000095.1 GCA_016928415.1 Spirochaetales bacterium | reverse complement strand
GGATACAAGGAGATCACCATGTTTTCAGGAATTCTTGATAAGAAATATATATTTTTTATTCTATTCATATTATTTACAGGAGTATTCTTTCCTGCAGGTCTTTTTGCCAATGGGGAGGCTGACAGGCCTGTTGACCCGGATAAAGCGCTGGTGCTGTTCATGAATTACCCTTATCAGATCTATTCCAATGATCCTACAAAAATTCATGTGACTATTTTTACACCCGATTTCAAACCGGCGTACGGTGCCAGGGTTACCGTGAATAACAGGGAAGTGGGCAGGACGGATTCAAACGGGGTCTGCATTTTCGATTACAGGCCCGGTAATGATACCAGTCATATCCTGAGGGCAAATTACGATTACATGGGGCAGACATACGGTGTTGAAAAAGCGTTTTCAACCCACGGCAGGACGGAAAGTTTCAGGGCTGATATGCTGTATGTTTACACCGACAGGGGGGTCTATAATCCCGGCCAGGATATTTTTGTCAGGACAATTGCCTGGCAGTTAAAAGGCGAATATTCACCGGTACCTGATGCTAAAATACAGTTATTATTCAAGGACGGGGAATCGAGGATATATTCCGGCGAATTTCTTAAAACGGATGAATTCGGCATTGCCTCGACCCGGCTTAAATTACCGGAAAACATGAAGGAAGGTGATTATAAGCTGGAAGTTTTATACATGAAGGCAAGGCAGGAAACACTGATCCGTGTCAAACGCTTCACACCTCCGGTCATTAAAATCACACACACCATGAAGAGGTATTTTACGAACATCCAGAACAGGTTTGATTTAAAAGCAGAACTGGCATATACTGCCGGCGGCAGGATAGGCGCATCCGAATTAACACTGATGGTCCTGGATAATACGGGAAAGCAGGTACTTGCCAGGGTGTTCAGGTCAAAGATCTCCTCCTATGATGTAACACTTTCAAAGGCTGATATAAGCAGAATGCAGAAGTCGCTTCAGCCCGAACGGGAATTCAAGATTAAGCTGGCAGCAGAAGACGCGTTTAAACAGAAAGACGAGATTGAGTGGAATATTTTATATACAAAACGGCCTTATGTTGCCGTCATAGAAATGGATAAGGATTCGTACCCGGAGGGAGAGACTGTCCAGCTGGTTGTTAAAACCATTGACATTGATAAACAACCGGCAGGAAATATATCACTGATCTTGTCTGTTCCTGAAATCAATTTGAAAAAACAGGCTGAAACCGACAAAAAAGGTGTTGCCGTCTTTAATTTTACAATGCCGGAAAAAGCGGTGAATGCCGTTATCACCAGCCCCATTATGGAATCTCCCCTGGCGCAGCGTACCGTACCGTTCGAGGTTAAAAAACCCATGTCGAGCAAGGTGTCTGAAGTACCCAGGTCTTCCGGAACAAAAATAAGGCTCAAAGTCAATTTCAGTGATGAAGTCATTCCCGTGGAAAAAATCCTGCACGTGGATATGACGGATATCTCCGGCGCGCTTGTGATTGCCACGACAATTCCCATATCAGAGCAGCAGGGCCGTTTCGTGGCCCAGGGTGATATATCTTCCCCTACATGGGGTACGATGCTGGTCAATATTTACGGGTGCGGCATCAAAACCGGAAACCGGGGGAAACCCCTTTCGGTGGGCAATGTCGGTTTCCTGACCGAGGGCCAGCATGTTACTTTTTACGCGGACAAGAACCTTGAAATCACGTTTGACAATTTGAAATTTCAGGCAGCTCCCGGAGATAAAATGAAAATAGGAGTCTCCGTGAAGGGGGGGGAGGGAGACAAGTGCCTGGGTGTCTCTGTTGTCGATGACGCCGTTATTTCCCTGCTGGACCCGTTTCTTCTTTCACCGGCCGGTCATTTTTATAATCCCCAGGGCAAGACGATTTCAACCGGCGGGGCCGGTGTCCTGACATGGCCGGTCGTGGACCGGAACTGGGGCAGCCCCTGGCGGGACATTGCCTACAGCAACTGGGGCTGGAAAGAACCGGGTTCCTTTGTTTCCTTCAGCGAAAAAAGGGACTCTGGCGGTTTTTTCTCCATGGGCGAAGAAAACGCTGAAATGGCGCCGCCGGCCCCGGATGAGAACAAGATGAGCATGGCGGAAAAATCGACAGACGGTTCGAATGCGCCGCTGGACAGCCTGATGACGGCCAACGGAGACAGGGAGGAGGGTCATGGAACAACTCCCGAAGTATCAAAACTGATCATCATCCGCACGGAATTCCCGGAAACGGCCTTCTGGGAACCGGAAATAGTAACCAGAAACGGGAAGGCGGAGTTTACCGTCACAATGCCTGATTCCATTACTTCCCAGAAAATTTCCGTGCTGGCAACGGATAAATCCGGTTACATCGGGCTTAAAAGAGAGAACATTGAGGTAACCCAGCCTATATTCATACGTTCAGAAATTCCCAATAAGATTTTATTGGGAGATAGGCTTGTTGTCAGGTCGCTGATCAGCAATTTTTCCGGTAAAAATGTGAAAGCGACTGTTAAATTAATTTCCGGAGATTTGAATATTCATTCCACTGAAAGTATTTCCCTGTCAATCCCGAAGGACGGGCAGGAAGTGGCGGAATGGCGAATCAGCGGGAAACAATGCGGAGAAGCAGGTTATACGGTAAGCGTGGATTCGGCAGGATTCTCGGACGCGGAGCAGAAAAAAATAATGGTACTTCCTGCCGGAAACCCGGACGTGCAGACTTTAAAGGGACTTGCGAAAGCCGGCTCTCCGTTTAACGGCAGTTTTTCCATCAATGAGGCTGCGGAGTATAAAACGATTGTTTTAAACGTCGCATTGCCGAATGTGTTTCCGGCCATTCAGGCCTGGTCAGCCTGTAAAACACATGAGTGGTACACGCCATGGGCGGTTGCAGCTTCCGGGATAATGAACAGTGCCCTTTATCAATATTTTTTAACCGTCCAAACCCCGCAAGGCGGGACGGAACGGCTGAAAGCATACATAAGCCAGGCGGCTCAATTACTCGCTGGCAGCCAGCTTTCTGACGGTAGCTGGGGATATTATCCCGCCTCACTTTTACCGCTGATGGATCAGAAACAGATAAATGATACAGGGAATGTGTATTACACTGCCTATTGTCTTCGCGCCCTGTGCGAGATTGTACGTGTGGATTTCATGGTGGACCAGAACATCATGATTAATGCCGTCAAGTATTTATTGGGAAAAAGAAATATAAGCGGCCTGTGGTCGAGTAAAGGCGCCTATTTCTGGGATGTAACGAATGACAGCACCGATTACGCACTGAGTGCGGAAATTTTTGAAGTGATAACTCTTTGTTATACCCTCGTTCCCTCGATAAACCAGTTTGATCATGAATTGATCGATTTGAACAATAAAATGATTTCTTTGCTTGACGAGGGACAGGAAGAACCCATGACGGTATCAGCGGCAATTCAGGGCATTATTTACTATGCCGGGATCATGAATACCGGGGCGTCGATAAAATCGAGGGTCGAAGGTTTTATCCAGAATTTGATACGGCTGAAGAGGGTGGGCTATTGGGAACCGCATTGGTACCATGCGTACGGCAGCATGGTGGAGCTGAATGCGAGAATTTTGTCTCTGCTTGCAGAATACGACCGGACCAAATATGCATCACTTCTAAGGGAATGCGTCACGTGGCTTCTCTCTACCCGGGAAGCCTGGGGTGCCTGGCATAATGAGATAGGTACGGCCAATGCCGTTCGTGCCCTGTTAAAAACGGGAGCTTTTACTAAAGAGAAAGCGAGTAAAATCGGGATAAAGGTAAACGGCAAAACCGTTCAGACCGCAGCCATTGATCCTTCCGACCCGTTTTTATCGAGTGCCCGGCTGGCAAACCTGGAAATCACAGGATTTACCGGTACGGGTGAAAATTCAATTGAAATTGATTACAACGGCAACCTGGAAGCCTCCGTATCCCTTGAAATAAAGCAATGGGGTGGAGGGTTGAATAAAAACACGAATATTCTTACGGTCCAGCGTAACGCACCGACTAAAATCACCGTCAATCAACCGGCGGATGTGACAATAAGGGTAAAAGATGTTAAACGTGATGGGATCGTCAGCTTTGAAGAAGGCGTACCCTCGAATGCCGGTATTGTGATTGAAAGTCTTGACGAACTGGTCCAATCCCGTCAAATTATATCCTATAGCCTGGAGGGGAATAAACTGGTATTAACAATGATATTGTCCGGCAAGAACAGCGCTGTCAGTTACAGGTTAAAGGGACTTCATCCCGGTTCCGCCTATTATCCCGGGTTGAAAATACTGGACCCGGCTACCGGGGAGGTTTTATCCGAATCAGGTTCATCCGTCTTTGTAGTAGAATAGGTGTTTGATGAAGAAAATTTATTTATTGGCCGTAATATGTCTCGTTTTTTCCTGTTCAGGGGAGCGTCTTGTTTTATTCTCCCATAAGGTGTTTACAGACAGCATAGAGAATTATCAGTGGTTTATAGAAAGTGTAAAGAAGGGCGCCAATTCCCTTGGATATACTTTTGATTCACAGATTGTAGGTGACGATTTTGAAACTGTTGTACCTCAGATCATCGACGGGTTAAAGGCGGAAATTATCGCTTTTGATCCATACGTATCACTCTCATCAAATCGATGGATTACATCGTATCCCCAAATTTTTTTTATCTCTTTTGTACCGGCTGTGATTAAACCGGCTCCTTCCAATCTCCTTTTTATCAGTTATAACCGGAAAAAGGCCTACAGGAAGGCCGGGGAAGCGGCAGCCATTTTACTGGGTAATCCCCTTATCCACCAGGATACTGAGGACGAGGTTAAACTGGGAATGATAGCTTACAGTGATTCTGCCGCTGAAAGGGAGGAGATAGAAGCTTTCCGTGAGGGTTTTACCCTTCATGCCGATGAAAATCTTTTGGAATACAGGGAAATTCAAAACCTGACCGATCAGAACAATATTCGGAATACTTACATGATTTTAAGAGGTTTGAAAGTGCGGTTGTTCTTTCTAAGGGCCTATAATCTCAATGCGGCGCTGTTCGATACGATGTTACAGTACAATGATTTCGCTATTTTAAATAATCCTTACAATTCCCCTGTTCCCAAAACAAATATGCTTGTGACAATCGTCGATGATCCTGTAAAAGCCTTGGCGGAATCCTTAAAAACCGGCCGGCATGAAAGTCAATGGGACAGCGAAAAAATCGAAATTGAATCCACTCTTCAATGGAATGCCGACACACCTTTGCCTGATGATTTGAATAAGGCTTTTTCCAGCCAATAATGGAAAAAATATTTGACAAAGCTCTCCCTGAATCATTATAATTCTTTGTAAATAAGTAATTTGACTTTTTTATATAAAGGAGTGAGATATGATGCTTAAAGGATGGGGTTTAAAAACCCTGATCTTCCTGTTATTTTTTGCATTTATTCCCAATATTGTCGCCCTGGATCTGATTGATGAAGAGGTCATTGAGTCAAAATTACTGGATGATTTTGATTCGGGTTTATTGGATCGCTGGATTGTAAAAGGGTCCAAATTCGTCACCAAAGATCTTCTTAGTATAGCCGAAGTGAAGGCCTATCCCGACAGACTGTTCGGCAAGAACAGGGAAGGCACTGATTTAAAATGCCTCGGCGCAAGGGTTGGTTTTGACAGGCATGGCTATAATTACCTGGAAATTATACCGGCATCAGAAGCAGCACCTGACACGCCGGATCAAGAAATTATTTATACCGACCCCAAATCCGGGAAAAAGTACGTCTCATCTCCGATTATTTTTCCGGGGATTGCCAAGGAATTGAGTGTCTGGGTCTGGGGCGCCAATTACAATTATTACATGGAAGCGCATGTACAGGATTATAACGGCATCGTGCATATCCTGCATATGGGTGAATTGACCTTTTACGGCTGGAAAAACATGGTAGTATCGATCCCCCCTGGGATACCTCAGACGGAAAAATACCTGCCCAGGAGGGAAGATGTAAAACTGAAATTGATAAAATTCATGGTCTGGACCCGGCCGACTGAACGGGTCAAATATTTTTATATTTATATAGATCAGTTGAAATGCTTAACCAATATTTTTGAAGGCGGATTTGACGGTGATGATCTTGCCGATGAAGGGTTTGTACAAGAAACCTGGGGCTCGAATTAAGGAAGAAGGGAGAGGCTATGAAAAAAATAATTGTAATATTTACATTGATGATAATGGTAATCTCTTTGCTCGCAGCACAGAACAATGAAGTCGGGGAACCCGATCCGGAATTCATAGGCAGGGATGCCGCCCAGCAAAAACTTGTCTCTGTTACCGTGAATGATTTTGAAGATCCCAGTTACTGGACGGCGAGCATGGCTATTGACCAGGGTTTTATCAGCGTCAGGCGCAGGGAAGGCGCCCCGGAAGCCAAATTCGAAACGGACAAGGAACGGTTGGACGAACAGGAAAAAGTGGGAATAGGTGCAGGAAACTTCGTGCTTGGAACCAAGGTCGAGTTTTTCAGACGCGCCATTACCGCTTTTTACGTTTACCCTGTCAAGCCGCTTCCCGTTCCCGGAATTACCAAGACCATTTCCGTATGGGTAATCGGAAGGAATTTCAACCATATTTTGAAGGTTGTTCTTGAAGATTATTACGGCGAAAGGCACGAATTGACCATAGGTAAATTGAATTTTATCGGCTGGAAGAAAATGACCGTTGCCGTTCCCCCGACATTGATTCAGTCGGATTTCCATTACACGGCAAGTATGGGCCTCAAGGTCGTCGGTTTTAAGGTGGAATGTGAGTTACTGGAGACATTCGGTAAATTTTACATCTATTTTGACGACCTGTGCGCGGTCACCGACCTTTTCCAGGAAACACACAGGGACAAAGACGACATCCCGGATGACTGGTAAGATTTACCAAAAGAAATAGATGATATATAATTTAATTAAGGTAAGCCCTCAAGTATAATGAGGGCTTATCTATAAGGCGCTGTAAAAATTGAAAAAAAGGGGATAATGCCATATTGTCCATGAAATACCGATATGAAAGATAGCATCCTTTATCCTGAAGAAGAATTAAAAAAAATAAACGCGGCAATCAAGCAGTATACTACCGTTTTTAAAACCACAAAAGACCCTTTTCAAAAGGAGAAAATACGGAAGAAGCTTATTGAATTAAAAAAATACAGGGAAAGACTCATGCTCATGTTTTACGTCCATGATGAGTCAAAAAGGAAAAATTCTGAAAATCAGGCGGAAGAACGTTCTTTCATAGAAGAAATATTCACCAAACTGGAATCACCGGATTACACGGATGATGAACTCAATAAATTTTACATGTATATTGAATTTTTTAATACGGAATTCATAGCCATATTGAGCGAACGCAAGATGAAACTTGATTTTAAATATGGAATGGACAGGGACAGTTTTCACCACAAATTCCTCACCCTGAAGAAACATATGGACGATTATATCCAGGAAACGGACCGTATCAAGGAGGGCAATTACAGGGGAGATGCGGAACTGGATATAAAGGTGAGGAATTTAAAACTGCGCCGGAATCTGTTTGTTGAAACAAACCGGTTTTTCAAGGAAATTCTGCTTTTTACCACGGATCTTCTGGAAGATTTGCGTTCATTGGGTTTGAAATGTCTGAACGGAGACGATATAATAACGTTTGAACTCATTGAGGAAAAGCGTTATTTTGAGGGCTATACGGTACATGAAGCCCTTCAGAGCCTTGAAAAATTTTCAAGCGAGATAATCGCCTTTTTAAATATACCGGATTTCGAAGCATAGGGATAATAAATTGCAGCAAGATACAGATTACAATTCAAGAATCAACGAAAATTGTTTTTTTGAGGGGAGATACACCGTTAACGGTAACCTGAGAATTGACGGAAAATTTGAAGGTACTTCCCTGCTGGTGGACCAGGTAATGGTAGGCGTCAACGGGAGGGTCAAGGCCGATATCGATGCTACCAGCGTTGTCGTGGAAGGTATCGTTATCGGGAATATCCATGCAACGCGGCGAATTCTGCTTCTTTCCACTGCCAGGGTTCTGGGGGACATCAAAACCCCTGAACTCATCATACAGGATGGCGTGGTGCTGGAAGGTAAATGCAGTATTTCACATTCCCAGATCAATGACATGAGTGCCTACATCGAATCCATCTATACTCAAAAAGACAAACAGCCCAAACAACCCGTGTCCTGATGAATAGACCTTACAAGAGCTTGATAAAAAAAGATGCCGTCATTCATTCCTTTCGGGTCTTATCGGTAAAACGCATTAAAGAATACGGTCTTTTCTGTATTTTTGCCAGGCACATGCCGACCGGGATGCATGCCGTTCACCTGTGTGCGGAGGATGATGAAAATGTTTTTGCCTTTGTCTTTAAAACACCTCCAACGGACAGCACCGGCCTCCCGCACATCCTTGAGCATTCCGTACTCTGCGGCAGCACCCGGTATCCGCTGAAAAAGCCTTTCATGCATCTGTCCTCGGGAAGCATGAATACCTTTCTCAATGCATTCACAACAATTGAAGGAACGGCTTTTCCCGGAGCGAGTATTGTTGAAAAGGATTTTTATAATCTTTTTTCCGTTTATGGTGATGCCGTGTTCCATCCGCTTCTCAATGAGGAAATATTCTGGCAGGAGGGTTTTCATATTGACGAAAACAGGATAACCGGGGTTGTTTTCAATGAGATGCGGGGAAAATATTCCAGCAGCGAAAACCTGGCTTACCGGTACGCTGTCAATTCGCT
>JAFGKU010000094.1 GCA_016928415.1 Spirochaetales bacterium | reverse complement strand
TATAGTTGTCATGGCGCATCCCAGAGCAATCAAGGATATAAGGGGATTGATTAAGCAATTGACCGAATAAACCCTGATGATGCATATATAAGCTATATATAAGTCGTAGATTTAAAAAATAAGGAGGAAAAAAATGATTTTGATTGGAGAAAGAATCAATTCCGGTTTTAAAGAGATTCGTGAAGCGATCGTCAACAAGGATGAAGACGTCATAAAGGAATGGGCCAAGAAACAGGCGGACGCCAAGGCCACATATCTTGATGTCAATATAGGGACGGCCTCCGCAAAAGTGGATGATTTCCTCTGGCTCGTCGACCTTGTACAGAATGCCGTTGACCTGCCCCTCTCTTTGGACCATAATAAAATACCGGTCTTGATCGAAGCGATGAAAATATGTAAAAAACCACCGCTTGTCAATTCCATCACTGCGATTGACGAGAAGATGGATCAGCTGTTCCCCGCCATAGCGGAATACAAGGCATCGGTAATCGGACTGGTCATGGATGAATCCGGCAGTCCTAAAAGCACGGATAAAAGGGTGGAAAATGCGGGAAAAATATTCGCCAAGATAATGGAATACGGCATATCGCCTGAACAGCTTTTCCTCGACCCGATCATCATGCCGCTGAAATACATGCAGGACCAGGCAAAGGAAATCCTGCTTGCCGCCTCCCAGTTCCAGCTTTTTTCCAATCCTCCCTGTCACATAGTGGGCGGATTGAGCAATGTATCGAACGGTACAACGAAGAAAAAACTGATCAACCGGACGTTTTGTATCATGCTTATAGCACACGGCCTGGATGCCGTCATTCTCGATGTCATGGACACGGAGTTGGTGGACGCCATTCTTACAGCGGAATTGATCATGAACAAATCCATTTATGCTGATTCGTATATCGAGGCATTCAGGAAATAGAGGAATATAAATCTCCGGCCTTTTCAAAGTCGGCCTTTGTATTTACGTTGAAAAAAGAAAGAAGGTCCGGGTCATAACGCCGGAGCCTGTCTTCTCCGATTTCATTGATTTTCATTTTTCTTAAATAATGGAATATCTTTAAATTACCGTCCTCAATCTGCCGCCTTATGGTATCCAGGCAATTCTTTGAATAGACGGCGTGGAGCGGTTCAAACTTCCCGTTTAATACCGGGATCGTTATATCATATTCCCCGTGAATGTTTATTATATGCCTGATGAGGTCTATATTGAGAAAGGGCATGTCGCAGGCCGTCACAAAACAGGAATCAAAACGGGCGTTCCAAAGCCCCGTGTAAATCCCTCCCAGTGCGTTCTTCCCCGGCAGGATGTCTTCGACGACAATAGTCCCTGTTTCGGAGACAGTTTTGTATTCAGGAAGCCCGTCATGCGATGTAACCAGGATAACTTCGGGAAAGATGGTTTTCATTTTGCCGAGGGTGATATCCAGAATTGTTTTTCCGTTCAGTTTGAGCAGGTGTTTATCGCGAGCTTCCATGCGTGAACTTGAGCCGCCTGCGAGAATGATGCCTGTCATGGTTGTATTCAAAAATGTATTACCTGGTTCATGCATTTTTTTCAGGAATTTTTTCTATACGGACGGCGCAGACTTTCAGTTCGGGAATTTTGGCCGTCTTGTCCAGGGCCGGGTTGGTCAAAACGTTTACGGGACTTTCCTTGAAATGGAACGTCAGAAACACTTCTCCCTTTTTAACCTTGTCCGTTATACAGACCGGCACCGTTATGACCCCTCGCCGCGATGTGGCCTTCACAATTTCTTCCTGCGCTATGCCAAAACCTCCGGCATCGTCCGGATGCATTTCCAGCTGGGCATTCGGTACGAGCGTGTCGAGTACCGAACACTTCCGCGTCATTGTTCCCGTATGCCAATGGAAGAGAAGGCGGCCCGTCGTGAGGACGAGGGGATATTCGTTCGACGGTTCCTCGTCCGGCGGTATAAATGGTATGGCGTGGAATTTACCCTTGCCCCTTTTAAATCCGTCCTTGTGAAGGAAAAGTGTTCCGGGGTGACCGGGAGTGGGACAGGGCCATTGCAGACCGGTTTCTGTTATGCGTTCGTGGCTGATTCCCCCGTAAATGGGCGCCAGTTGTGCTATTTCATCCATGATTTCCGCGGCATTCCCGTAGTTCATCGGGTAGCCCATGTGTGAGGCAACCTGACAGATGATCTTCCAGTCTTCCCTTGTACCGGGCAATGGTTCGATGGCCCTGTTTACGAGCTGAACCCGGCGTTCGGTATTCGTGAACGTTCCGCTTTTCTCGGCAAAGGATGTGGCCGGCAGCACGACGTGTGCCAGTTCCGCTGTCTCGGTCAGGAAGATGTCCTGCGAAACGAAAAAATCGAGTCTGGATAACGCTTCTTTCACGTGGTTGATATCGGGGTCGCTTAAAAGGGGATTTTCCCCCATCAGGTAAAGACCGTGAATGGAACCGTCGTACGCCGCGTTCATCATCTCAACGAGCGTCAGGCCTTTTTTATCCGAGAGCGGGACCTTCCATGCCGAAGAGAATTTTTTTACCATTTCGGAATCATAGGCGCTTTGATAACCGGGAAAGACGTTCGGTAAGGCGCCCATGTCGCACGCGCCCTGGACATTGTTCTGTCCACGGAGCGGGTTGACGCCGGTACATTCCTTTCCGACATTACCGGTTAACATGGCCAGGTTGGCAAGGGAAAGGACATTGTCCGTTCCCGTCGTGTGCTGGGTAATGCCCATGGAATAGATGGTATACGTTGCTGCCGCCTTCCCGATGAGTCTCGCGGCCGCTATGATGTCCTTTTCCGGAACCCCGGTAATTTGAGCGGCGGTTTTTGGAGGGCATTTTTCGACTTCGGCTCGGAATGCCTCGAAATTTTCGCAGCGTTCCCTGATGTAATCCTCGTCTTCAAGTTTTTCGGACAGGATCACGTTCATCATTCCGTTCACGAGTGCCACGTCGGTCCCCGGCCTCTGCTGCAGGTGCAGGTTTGCCACGTGTGTCAATGGGATACGCCGCGGGTCGGCGACGATCAGTTTGGATGTGCCGGCGGCAACGGCCTGGCGTATGAGTATGCCGAGCACGGGATGGCACTCGGTCGTGTTGGAGCCAATGACGAAAATCACCGGTGCGCGCCTCACTTCATTGATGCTGTTCGTCATGGCGCCGCTTCCGAACGCCATGGAAAGGCCCGTAACCGTCGATGCGTGGCAGAGCCGCGCGCAATGGTCTATGTTGTTCGTGCCGAAAACGGCGCGTATGAATTTCTGCATGATGTAATTGTCTTCGTTCGTTGTTTTTGCCGAACTTAATCCGGCAAGGGCATCCGGGCCGTATTGTTTTTTAAGGGCCAGGAATTTTTCCGATACAAGTTTAAGGGCCTGGTCCCAGGTTATTTCCCTGAACGACCCGTTTTCGCGTACGAGCGGACTGGACAGCCGTTTAGGACTGTGTACGAATTCAATCCCGAACCTGCCCTTGACGCAGAGATTGCCGTAATTGGGCAGGAGGTCCACATTCGTGGTTACCCGCATGATTTTATTCGTTTCCTTGTGAACGTTCAATTCCATCTGGCACCCGACACCGCAGTAAGGGCATGTCGTCCTTGTCTTGACCACGTCCTTGATCTTGCCCTTGCCGCGGCTGTTCTTTTCGTAAATGGCGCCGGTGGGGCAGGTGGAAATGCACTGCCCGCAGTATTCGCACGTGCTTTCCCTTAAAGGTTTCCCTAAACCCGTGGATACGACCACGCTGTTCGACCGGTTCTCCATGGTCAGG
Source organism: Spirochaetales bacterium (assembly GCA_016928415.1). Taxonomy (GTDB): domain Bacteria; phylum Spirochaetota; class Spirochaetia; order SZUA-6; family JAFGRV01; genus JAFGKU01. The sequence continues at coordinate 751 of JAFGKU010000094.1, read as the reverse complement.
GCTTCGGCGCATTGAACCTCGGCGCATATGCGGACACACCTTTGACAGCGGATACAATGTCCCGGGTCATAATGGATGGCATGGTCATTCCTTGTGTAATTGTCCGGGAACGACGGTACGGGGATTTGTGTGAATTTATTAACGTCAACACCGTATTCATACCCGTAATCCTGGAGTTTGCAATTGCCGTCTGAATCGCAGGTGGGGCAGGTGGTGACATGTTCACGGAAAATGAATTCAAGCAATGTTTTCCGCATGGCCTTGATTTCATCCGTGTGCGTGTTTATGATCATCCCGTCTTCGGCTATCCGCGTGCAGGACGTGTGGAAGCCGGGTTGCTTGTCGATTTCAACGATGCACATCCGGCATGATCCGGTAGGAACGAGACGCGGGTCATTGCAGAGATTGGGAATCATGATGCCGTTTTCCAGCGCCGCCTGGAGGATTGTCATCCCCGGAGAGGCCGAGATTTTCCGTCCGTCTATCGTAAGGGAGATTTTCGTCATTCCGCTTTTCTCCGTCTGTGCTTTAATGTTTCAATGCGTTCCAGGTCGCAGCGCAGGCACCGCAGGGTTTCCTCGTAAATATTTTCCGGCGGGCATTCACGGGTAACTTCCTCGAATCCCTTTTTCCTTTTTTCAATGGGCAGCAACGGTTCCCGTACCCGCTTTGTTACACCCTCCTCGGCCTGGCCCTTTTGTACGGTTGTACCCGCAATGCCGTGGTCGGGAAGTATGCCGCGGCCGCCCAG